>JAZRGJ010000082.1:0-22606 GCA_045644125.1 Eubacteriales bacterium
CCTGCTTTCCGCAGGATTCAGAAACATATACGTAGTTATCCACCATCAGTTTGAGATGGAGAGCGAAATGCCAATGACGCTTTGCTACAGAATGGCGGCAAAAAGAGCTACTATGGAATATCTTGAAAAAACACTCGGCCAAGGTTGGTGGGGAAGCGAAAGCTATTCAAGCTATTACGAGGAGCTTGAGGGCAAAAACAATCCGTTTAACTGGATAAAGGTTATTCCGACCATGGATAGCGCAACCCAGCTTGCAACGGGATACGACCACGCCGGAAAATACGAAAGCTCAATTCTCATGGCGCTCTACCCCGAAGCAGTTGACCTCTCCAGAATAGACGATACTAAGCATTGGTTCACCGAAAGCGCAAGAGAAGCATCCGCTGAGCTTGGCGAAAAAATGGTTTCTCTCACTCTTGAATCGTTAAAATCTCGCATCGTATAAATCAACGAAAAACATAAAAAGGAACTGATTTTACTCAGTTCCTTTTTGTTTTTGCAAACAAATATTTGCATTTATCGCAATTTAACGATTTTTATTCCACATTTTCTTTCTTTTTTGAAGTCTTTGCCAGAACGGGAACTACGGCAAAAATCAGAACCATTGCGATAGCCGCCGCAAGAAATATCTCGGGCGCCGGAATGTATGACGTTGTCATCGCATCCGCAGAGTCAAGATTGGGTAAAGTCTCTCCCCTGGATTTATTTATCGCATTTCCGATCATAGGCCCGACGAGCATCGGAATAAGAACGCTGAACACCATTCTGACGCCCTGAAGCTTGCCGACTTCGCCCTCCGGCGTATAGTCACGTATCGTTGAGCCGCAAAGAGCCGAGGTGAAAATATAACCCGTTATCATAACGAAGCCCGATACGCCAAACATCAAAAGATTTGCAATTTTGGCATATCCGTTCGAAAAATACATAGCGAAAAGTCCTACTGCCATAACCGCCGACGATACGTAAAGAAGCTTGACCTTATCTTTTTTATCCGAAAGCCTTGTCAAAAAGAGGTTAACGCCTGCGCCGCCGAGTATCGCAACGGCAAACACTGCGCTGTATTCAAGGACGCTGAAGCCGAGATAAGTGCTCATGTATATTACCATATAGGGCATGAAAATTTGACACGCTATGCCATATACGAGTATTATGAGAAGCGAAACGTAAAAAGGAACGTTACCCTTTATAACCGAGGGGCGGAAACCGTACAAAATATCTTTCATCGTACCGTTTTTTTGAAGCCCGCGTCTATCCTTAACGTAAAACAATCCCAAAACTCCGGACAGAGTAATAAGAATACCCAAGGATAAAAACATCATATCGTAGTCTATAAAGCTGACGATTATACCGAAGCCGCCCGCAACAATGAGAAGAGCTATCAAAGGAAGAATCGAGAGCACGCCCTCAACCTTTCCGCGATAAGAGCTGTCCGTGTTATCCGTTACCCAAGCGTTAAACGCCGCGTCGTTTGCCGCCGAGCCGAAAACCGTCATAATGCAATCCGCAACCACGACGAGAGCAAGCGTCAGCGTCACCGCCTTTTCAAGCTCTATGCCGAAAAGCTTTTGAGAAAGCTCGGGTGAGAGGAAACCGAAAACGGCAACCGTAACGCCCCAGATTATATAGCCCCAAGAAATAAAGGCGCGTCTGTTACCCGTTTTATCCGAAAGCGTTCCCGCAACGAGAGTAACTACCGTCGCAACGACTCCGCTGAGCTGAACCATTAAAGTTACCGTTTCAAGCGACGGAGCGACGGTTTCAAATACGAAAAGATTAAAGTACATATTTTCAACGGCCCAAGCAATTTGGCCTATCATTCCGAAAAGAATCAGAATAAACCAATTCGAGCGAGAAAATTCAGTTCTTCTATCCATAAAAACCTCCAAACTATCAATTGTTACCTATTGTATCATATTATTTTCAATTTGTACATATTTTTTTCAAAAAACTTGACATTCTTGCGCCTTAGTGCTATAATGAAAGTGCACTAAAAAAATAAATATAGGAGATTCAGTTATGTTTAAGAAAATTTTTACATCCGTTCTTGCCGTACTCCTTATCGTTGCATTGTCATGCAGCATGATCGCATGTGACTCCGGATCCGGCAAAAAAGACAAAAACAAATCTGTTGAACCCTCCGAAGAAGCATTTAAGGACGCTTACAGCGACGCTGTAGACTCTCTTCTTGGCGGAATCGACAAATACTATGAGCTCGCAAGCAAATACGACCCTCAGGACATTGGAATCAATTCTTCCGTTAGCGTTACCGCTTCAACTGAGTTGGTTAACATGCTCAAAGACTTAACAACTTACGACTTTTCTTGGGTAAACAACCTTAAGTTCAGCGTAAGCGAATCGATCAAAGACAGCAAGCTTGCTTATTCTGCGCTCGTTTCATACAACGGCTCCAACATTTTGAGCTCGCAGGTTATCGCCGACATCGCAGCAAAATGCATATACGTTGGTATTCCCGAAATCTCTAACATGTTCCTTAAGCAGGACTTAGCAGGCGAGATTGATGGAACTGTTGCTGTTAACTCCATATTCCAGATGCTTTCTTCCATCGACGTACTCGAACTTCTTCCCGAAAAGGCAACCCTTAAGGCTCTCCTTGGCGACGTAGCTGACACTATCATCAACTCCCTCGAAGACATTGATTTCGACGAGACCGAAATCGAAGTAAAGGGTGTTTCGCAGGATTGCGTTGAATACGTAGTTGAAATTTCCACTAAAGATTTGGTTAACATAGTTTTGAACGTTCTTGAAGAGCTCAAAGGCAACCAGAACCTTCAGAAGTTGGTTAAAGAGCTTGCAAGTGACGTGCTTGACATATCATCGCAGCTTGGCCTCGGTATAAACCAGGGCATGACCCCCGAATCAATATACTCTATGTTGCTTGAAGAGCTCAACGAAGCAATCGCTTTGTTCAGAGCCAACACCCAGCAGATCCCCGACATCAACTTCATGGAATGGACCTCTTACATCACCGACGAGCTTGAAATCATCGGTACCAAAATCGACGTTGATATGTCTACTGTAACAGGTGGCGCGCCCGGTAGCGCAAGCGTTTCCATTCTTAAGGCTACTAACGGACAGCAGATTGGATATGAAATGAGCGTTAACGCAATGGGTCAGACCTACGCTACCATCGGCGGCAAATTGACCAAGAGCGGCAATGCGGTTTCCGGCACCTTGGACGTAACGGTTATGGGCCAGACTTACGCATTCATCGAGCTTGCAAACGCTAGCACTTCAAGCGGTTACTTCACCGGCGCTGTTACCATCTACCCCTCCAGCGACATCGTTCGCATGATCACCTCTCGCTTCTCAAGCGACCTTGCAAGCATCGGTCTTAACCTTGCAAATCCCGGTATCAAGTTTGACGTACAGAAGAACGACGGCTCCAACTTCAAGGTTGTTCTCAGCGTTATGAACAACAACTCCGCTCTCGCTTCTATCAACGTTGAAGGAAGCATCTCCAAGGGACAGAGCGTATCCGTTCCCGGCAACTGGACTACAGATGCAAACGATTGGGAAGATATATTCACCGAAGACGCTCTTATCAAAATAATTGAACGCAGCGGTCTTCCCTCCGAAATCGTAAACTTGATCAAAGACGAAATCAAATAAAATAAAAAACACTTAATTTCGCCCCTTTAATAAAAGCAGGGCTGAAATAAGCATACCCGAATTTATCCCGAGTGGGTAAATTCGGGTATTACAATAAGGTGACCTAATGAATTTTGAAATCAAAAACGTAAAAAAGAGCTACGGAAAAAAAGCGCCCCTCACAGACATAAGCTTTTCTCTTAAAGAATCGCAATGCGTAGGCATACTCGGAAAGAACGGAAGCGGAAAGTCAACTCTTCTTTCAACCCTCGCGGGAGTTCAAAAAAGCGATGGCGGAGAGTTTCTCTGCGATGGAGAAAATTTCTTTAAAAATCCTAAAAAGCTCTCGGAAATAGTAGGATACGTTCCCCAGGGAACGCCTCTTCTCGAGGAGCTCAGCGCAAGAGATAATCTGCTTTTATGGTACGACAAAGCCACTCTTGATAAAGAGCTTTCGGACGGAATACTTAAAATGCTCGGAATTAACGAATTCATCGGAGTTCCTGTCAAAAAAATGTCCGGAGGAATGAAGAAAAGACTTTCAATTGCGTGTTCCATCGCAAAAAATCCCAAGCTTATATTGCTCGACGAGCCGTGCGCCGCGCTCGACCTCGTTTGCAAACAGAGCATAAACGAATATCTTAAAAAGTTCAAAGCGGACGGCGGCTCTCTCATTCTCGCAACTCACGAGGAAAGCGAGCTTCTTCTTTGCGACGTCATATACATATTAAAAGACGGAAAGCTTATAAAATACGATTATGACGGCGACGTTAACCGCCTTGTGAGGATGCTGTAATGAGGCGATTCTCTTCATATACAAATGCTCAATTTAAGCGCTCCGTGCGCTTTCTTCCTTTTATTTTTCTCGTCACACTTATTATTTGTCTTTGCCTTGCGCTCGTGCTCGTAAGCACGTTTAAGACGACTTCTTCATCAGAGGATGACTCTCAAGCTAAAATCCGCATAGGCATAACAGGCTCTTATGAGGACACCTTCCTCGGCTTCGGCTTATCCGCCATTCAAGCCTTCGACTCTTCAAGATTTGCGCTTGAGCTTATCGAGCTTGACAGCGAAAAGGCGGCGACGAGCCTCCGTAAAGGCGATATTTCGGGCTACATCGTGATTCCCGAAAACTTTATAAATAACGCAATACACGGAGAAGTCGGAAAGCTTGAATTCGTTACCAACTTCGCAAATGCCGACATAGTAAACATGTTAAAGCACGAAGTACTCGAGCTTGTTTCTTGCATTATCGTTGAATCGCAAAAAGGCGTTTACGGTATGCAGGAGATAATGTACGACAAGTTCGGATTAAGCTACGACGATACGTACAACGACACGCTTGCGCTTTCAGCAGAATACATAAGTCTCGTTCTTGCCCGTTCAACCGCGCTTGAAGTGACTCTTGTAAACGTCGAAAAGCTTACCTTTGAAGGACATATGTTCTCGGGCATAACAGTACTACTTATGCTCCTTTCGGGAATAGTCACCTGCCCTCTTTTCGTAAGGCGCGACCTTTCTCTTTATAAGCTTTTAAGCGCAAACAGACACCATTCGGCAGCGCAGATAATCGGAGAATATCTGGCATTCTTTTCAGTAATGCTGATAAACAACATAGTCTTGCTCCTTGCTTTAATGGTAGGAACGGGAACGGTAATGGGCGCAATCCCCGAGCTTGCTTTGCTGAGCGCGGGAGAAATGTTCGCTCTTCTCATAAAATTCATTCCGGCAATAGCGCTTATAACGTCATTGCAATTCCTTATGTATCAGCTTGCAGATTCAATAGTAAGCGGCGTTCTTATGCAATTCATAAGCGCAGTCCTCCTTGCTTATCTTTCCGGTTGCTTCTATCCCATAAGCTTTTTCCCTGAGGCAATACAAGTCATATCCCGACTCATCCCGCCCGGAATAGCCAGAGAATATCTTTCATCTCTTATTATGGGACACGCCGAAACGTCAGCGTTCCTTGCGTCGCTCGCATATTTTGCGCTATTCACCGTCCTCTCCGTTGTAGTAAGACACAACAAGATAAAAACGGCTTAAGGAGGGGAAGAAATGAAGCGAATAAAAACATTTTTCAGACGTTATTTCATTCTAACCAAAAGACTTTTAAAGAAGCCGAGCTTCATCATTATCCTCCTGCTCGTTCCGATACTCGTTGCGGCAACTTCGATAATTTCGAAAGACGGTGACAGCGGAATTCTTACGATCGCTCTCGCCATGGAAGATAAAGATGACAAAATAGCAAGCGAAATCGTCACCGCTTTCACGGAAGATGAAAGCCTTGTGCGTTTCCATCTTTGCGACACACCCGACGAAGCGGAGGACATGGTTTCGGCGGGAAGCGCAGATGCGGCTTGGATATTTGCCTCGAACCTTGATGAAAAAATCGATGATTTCATAAATCTTAAGCATAGCAATAACGCTTTCGTAAAGGTTGTTCAATCGACAGACAGCGTTGCTCTGCGGCTCGCTCACGAAAAGCTCAATACCTCGCTCTATCCCCACCTCTCACTCGCAATATACCGTCAGTATCTTGGCGACACCTCACTCGACTTCTCCGATTTTTCACAAGAAGAAATCGACGAGTTTTACAACTCCATGGAGGTTGAGGGAGAGGATCTCTTCAATTTCGTCTACGCAAATGCGATAGGAAATCCCGAGGAAGAAGAAAAGGACGGCAATTCAAGCCTCGTCCTCTCACCCATAAAGGGCTTGCTCGCCATAATGATACTGCTCTCCGGCATTGCGGTTTCCATGTTCTATATGCACGACGAGGCAAGAGGAGTTTTTGACAGACTCCCTCGCGGAACAGGCTTTTCATTTTCTGTAATTTATCATGCGGCGGCGGTCGCCATGGTCGGCTTGGTCGCTTTCATTACTCTTGCGGTAAGCGGCATCGCGCCGCATTGGTACGAGCTTCCTATACTGGTACTGTATTGCATATGCACCGTTGGCTTTTGTATGTGCTTACGTATGCTTCTTGGCGACATCCGACTTTTCGGAACACTCGCCCCCTTGCTTATCGTAATCACGGCGGTGCTCTGCCCAATATTTATAACAGCCCCCCGTGTTCCGATAGTGCAGATAATTTTGCCAACGTTCCATTACATTCATTCGTTTACGAATAAGAATTTCGTATTCTATATGGCGATATACAGCGTCATACTCTACGTTTTGGCTTTCGTTCTTCACAGTTTAAGACTTAAGCAAAAAAGATAAACGTCCCCCGGCGGTCAGCGTTATACTCCGAAAGGAGCTTTACGCCAACCGTCGAGGGCTTTTTTATGACGAATTACGCTTACGAATACATATTGTTTTTCGACATATAGTCGTATATTTCTTTACCGTGATTCTGCTCTTCTTTCTGTATATGGTTCAAGGTGTCACGAAGAGTAGCGCTGGTAAATTCGAAAATCGCAACGTCATATACCGAGGAAACGTGCTTTTCCATGGCGAGCGCATCGGCGCACAAGAACGCATCGGCGGCCTTTTCTTCGCCGCTAAGCGAGCTTACGGGATAATTTCCCTTTTCGTCCTTTGCCATAGGAGATTGTGAGGGCATTGAAACCTCCTCGCCGGAAATGATGCGGCTTATCGTCGAAAGATGACTTTGTTCCGTCGTTTTTATTCCTCGGAACAAGTTTTTCAAGGATGGATCACGAGCCTCCTTTTCATACTTTTCATACTTTTCAATGCAAAGCTTTTCTTGTGATTTAAGATCTGAAAGCAAGCTGTGTTCTTTGGGAGATAGCGTCATATTTTTTCCTTTCCGCCGCCAAATCGGCGGCTGTTTTTATGTTTTATCTTCTCCCGGAAATCCCATTTTTATGCATTTTTGACAAATCTTATTTACATTTTGAGTCAAAAAATGCGGCTTTTTTCGACACGGGTACAGACTTCGTGCGTTTTTGCGGCATTATTCTCAAATCAAGCGCACAAACTATAACGGCGCGCCGCTCAAATTTATTTATTATTTTTTCGCAAAATCTATTTATTTTTTAAAAGCTTTATGTTATAATATTATAATCTATATTAAATCATCCCAATAAGTAATTAGGCCCTCGGCCTTGAAAGGATAAAAAAATGTCAAAAAGCAAAGCTTGCAGCTCAAAATGCCGGGACAGACTTAACAAAGTCGGCGGTCAGGCAGTTCTTGAGGGCGTAATGATGAAAGCGGGCGCAAAAACCGTTACAACCTGCCGCAAAGAAGACGGAACGCTCGCAGTTTACGACAACGAATTCCATTCGGTCAGAAAAAAGCACAAAATTCTTAACATTCCCATTCTCCGCGGAGTTATAAACTTCGTGGAAATGCTTATACTCAGCGTGAAAACCCTGGGCTTCTCCGCAGATGCGCTCGGCATAGAGGAAGAGGATGGAAAATGCGAAAAATGGCTTAAAAAGCATCTCGGAATAAAGCTCACCGACCTCATAATGATAATAGCTGTAATACTCGGCCTTGTCCTTTCGGTATTTCTCTTTATGTTCTTACCGAACTTCTTCTCAAGCCTTATCGATAAGTATATTTTAAAAGGCGCTCTGGGAGTTTGGACGGCTGTGGTCGAGGGCGTTGTGAAAATATTAATTTTCATAGCTTACCTTTGGCTCGTTTCCTTTATGTCCGACATAAAGAGAACGTTTATGTATCACGGCGCAGAGCATAAATCCATAGCTTGCTTCGAGTCGGGCGACGAGCTCACCCCCGAAAACGCAAAGAAATACAAGCGTTTTCACCCCCGTTGCGGCACGAGCTTCATGTTCCTTATGATACTTCTCGGTATTTTTGCGGGACTTTTCGTTAAAATTCTCATACCCGGACTCGAAACTCTCGAATACACGGGAATAAGACTTCTTATACTCCCTCTCGTTATGGGTATAGGATACGAGATTCTCATGATAGCGGGAAAACACGACAACTTCTTAACTCGCGCAATATCCGCCCCCGGCCTTTGGGTTCAGAGAATAACGACGAAAGAGCCGACCGAGGATATGCTTGAGGTCGCTATTATATCGATAAAATGCGCGCTCCGTGACGACTTCCCCGAATTCCGTGAATTCTGGGAGCAAAGGCCCTGGGAGCAGAAGACGGAAGACGCAGAAGCGCGCGAGGGTGATGCCGAAGCGGCTGAATCCGAAGCTGATCTCGATCCGGAAGAGCCCGAAAAGGAAAGCGAAAATGACGCTTAACGAAGCGATAAACACGCTGAGGGCGGCAGGAATTCAAAATCCCGAGTTCGACGCTCGCGAGCTTTTTGCGCACTTCGGCTCTTTCTCAAAACACGAGCTGGTTTCAAGAAGCGTCGCTCTTTGCGACGAAATTATCGCAGAGCCGATACGCCGCAGAGCCGAAAGGGAGCCTCTTCAGTATATCGTCGGGAAAGTCGGATTTTACCGTGAAAGCTACAAGGTAACAAAAGATTGCCTCATACCGCGCGAGGATACCGAAATTTTGGTTGATTACGCAGTTAAAAAAATCCCCGACGGAGAGTCTTTTATAGACCTTTGCACCGGCAGCGGATGCATTGCCGTATCCACTCTTAAAAACACGAAAAACACGAAATGCACGGCTATAGATATTTCAGACGCCGCGCTTTCCGTAGCAAAAGAAAACGCAAAGACAAACGGCGTTTCGGACAGAGTCGTTTTTTTAAAAACCGACGCTCTCGGCTTTATCCCCGACGAAAAGGTTTTTGCGATTCTTTCAAATCCCCCGTACGTTACGGAGGAAGAATACGGGCATCTTGAAAAAGAGCTTTACCACGAGCCGAAAATCGCCCTCGTGGGAAACGACGGCGGACTTGAATTTTACAAAAAAATCACGGCGCTTACGAAAGACAGCCTTAAGCCCGGCGGCTTTATAGCCTTTGAAATCGGCAAGGACCAAGCCGAAGCTTTAAAGAAAATCGCAAGCGAAAACCTTTTGGAAGCGGAAATTATAAGCGACTTTTCGAAAAATCCCAGAGTTGCGGTTTTAAGAAAAGCGAAATAGCAAAACGCCCTCACCCGTCATAGTATGTGATGAGGTGATGAAAATGCAAAAAAAATTAGCGTTGATTTTCGGCGGCGAAGGCGCTGAAAGGCGAATTTCCGAGCTTAGCGCGGCAAGCGTTATTGAGAAAATCAAGGGCAAACTGAATTTTATTACCGTCGGAATAACGGGCGGCGGCGATTGGTTTCTTTTTGAGGGCGACTATGCCGAAATCGAGAGCGGCGAATGGATAAAAAGCAAATTCAAAACACCGGTTTTCCCATCAAGATTCAACGGCGAATCGGGCTTTTATACGCTTAACGGAGAGCTCGTGAAAATCGATGCCGCATTCCCGATTTTGCACGGAAATTCAGGCGAAGACGGCATAATTCAAGGCGCTTTAAGTTGCGCCCATATCCCATACTACGGCTCCGAAGTCTTGCCCTCGGCAATAAGCTCGGATAAAGCATTTACGAAAATTATAGCGGAACACCTTGGAATTCCAACGCTTCCCTGGTTTATTCCGCAAAACAAAAACCCAAACGACGTAAGGCGTGAGGCGGAGAGGCGCTTAGGCTATCCGTTTTTCATAAAACCAAGAGCTCTCGGAAGCTCGATAGGAGCATCTCCCGTTTTTTCAAAGCGCGATTTCCTAAAGGCTTACGAAGAGGCGGAAAAGCTATCCTGCGGCAAAATCATGATAGAGTCATTCGCCAACGTAAAATCGGAGCTTGAGGTCGGCCTTT
The DNA here is from genome assembly GCA_045644125.1 of Eubacteriales bacterium. Classification (GTDB taxonomy): domain Bacteria; phylum Bacillota; class Clostridia; order Oscillospirales; family CAG-272; genus UBA1740. The sequence continues at coordinate 10,327 of JAZRGJ010000082.1, forward strand.
GGGATGACGGAAAAACACGCTTGATCACCAACCCGGGCGCAGTTTATTCGTCAGGCAAATTTTACAGTTTTTCCGCAAAATACGAAAACGGCGAAAGCCACGAAACATCTGCCGATGCAAAGCTTGAAAAAAGCGTTATCCGCCAAACGAGAAGCATGGCAAGAAGACTTTCCGACTTTTTAGGTCTTGGAAATTTATCGAGAATAGATTTTTTCCTAACCCCATTCGGAGAGATTTACTTTAACGAAATAAACTCTATCCCCGGAATGACGAGAACGAGCCTTTACCCCGCAATAACGGAGCTTTGCGGAAATTTCGGCGTTTCGTTTTTCGAGGAGATGGCAAACGGCGAGCCGTTAGCGTGATCGGCGTCTTTGATAGCGGAGTCGGCGGTCTTACGGCGGTAAAAGAACTCAGAAAAATTGCTCCGCGCTTGAACATTTGTTTTTTGGCAGACAGAAATAATGCGCCGTACGGAACTAAAACTCTCAAGCAAATAATCGAATTTTCAAAAAGAAATATAGAAAAATTAAGACTTCTCGGAGCGGAAAAAATCCTCATCGCTTGCTGCACTGCGAGCGCCGCTTACCAATATCTTTCCGACGAAGAAAAAAAGCTTTGCGTGCCTATAATCGACTTTGCCGCAAAACGCGCCGTTGAAATATCGGAAACGGGGCGAATCGGCGTTATAGCAACGAAAAGAACGGTCGAGGAAAAAGCTTTTTCAAAAGCCATAGCCAAGATTTCCGCAACGGCCCGTGTTTTTGAATTGGAGGCTCAATCCTTCGTATCTCTCGTTGAAAACGGAGCTCGGGACGGAAGCTTAAATGAAACCGAAAGCTTTGAAATCAAGAAAAAGCTCGCAGCGCTTCGAAATTTTGAAATCGACAGCTTAATACTCGGTTGCACGCACTTTCCTCACATTGAAAAAGAAATAAAAAACGCTCTTGGAGTGAAAACCGTGAATCCCTCTTTCGAGGGAGCGCTTGAAATCGCCAAAGCCGTAAATATTCTTGAAAACGGGAGCGTTACTTATATATAGACGAACTAAAAAACAGGAGAAAATGAAATGGGAAAATACAGAAGAGGCAGAATTAACGACGCCGTCGCAGAAGAGCTTGCGATAGCCCTCGGCAACGTCCGTGAGCCCATGGTTATAAATAACTTTGTCAGCATTACGAGAGCGGAGGTTGCGCCCGACCTCAAATACGCAAGCATTTATTTTTCTTGCATGGGAGATTCCGGCGAAGCGGCGCTCGGCCTCAAAAAATGCGCGGGTATTCTTCGCCATCACCTTGCAACGACTCTCAATTTAAGAATAACGCCCGAGCTTCACTTCGTTAAAGACGGCTCGATAGAGCACGGCGCAAAAATCGCAAAGCTTCTTGACGAAGTTATGAAAAGCGACGCTGATAAAAACGGGTGACGTTATGGCTGATTACAAAAAACTTACGGCAAAGGAATGCGCCGAAAGGCTTCTCAAAATCGAGAATCCCTTGATTCTCATGCACGCGCGCCCCGACGGTGACACGGTCGGCGCAGGAATCGCGCTCTGCGAGATTTTCAAAGCTCTCGGCAAAAAGCCCGTATATCTCTCGGAGGACAGTATCCCGAAAAGGCTTGAATTTATCACCGAGGGAAACGAGCTTGCAAGCTCTTACGACGGAAAAGAAGTCGTTGCGGTTGATATAGCATCACCGAAGCAAGCAGGAGCTAACATTCTCTCGAAAATCCCTGCGCCCGTTTTGATGATAGATCACCACGAGGTAGGAGCGCCTTTTGCCGATTTTTACACAGTTGCCGGCCTTTCAAGCGCCGGAGAGGCGGTTTTAAACGTAGCTCTTGAACTTGAAAAAATGGGAAAGCTTTCTCTCTCAAAGAAAATCGCTTACCCTATCTACACCGCAATGAGCTCCGACACCGCTTGCTTCCGTTATTCCTCGGCTAACGAAAAAACCTACGAAATGGCGGCGCTCCTGATAAATACCGGAATTGATTTTTCGGATATAAACCATAGGCTTTTCAACTGCAAGCTTCCCGAGCAAGTGCGGGCGGAGGGATTCGTTTCTTCGAAGATCAAAACCGCTTTTTCGGGCAAGGTCGCTTATGCCGAAATAAGCCTTGCGGAACGCCGCGCATTAGCGCTTGACTTTGAATTTTTCGAAACGGCGGTTGACGTCGTTCGTCAGCTCTTCGGAGTTGAAATAGCTTTCGTCGTTAAAGAAACCGACAGCGGCGAGCTACGCGCTTCTTTGCGCTCCGTTGGCGCAAACGTTGCCGAAATAGCCGCGCAGCTTGACGGCGGCGGACATATCAGAGCCGCAGGATGCTCACCGAAAGCAGAAAGCCCCGAGGCAGCCTCGGAAATCATTCTTGATTTAATTGAAAAAGCAAATACATTTAAAGGAGTTTTAAAAAATGACTAAAAGAGTAAGAAAAGCGATTATACCCGCTGCAGGACTTGGCACGAGAATGCTCCCCATCTCCCATTCCGTATGTAAGGAAATGCTTCCCATAGTAGACCTTCCCGCAGTTTATCACCTCGTTGAAGAGGCTGTTAAGAGCGGAATTGAAGAGATCCTTATCATAACGAACAGAGATAAGGACGCTATGGAAGATTTCTTCGACCTTTCCCCCGAATACATGACCGCCCTTCGCTCAAAAGGCAAGGATGAGGTTGCGGACAGACTTTACGAGATAGCAAACATGGCTAACATATACTTCCTTCGCCAGAAGGAAACGAAAGGCCTCGGACACGCAGTAGGCAGAGCCAGAACTTTCGTCGGCGACGAGCCTTTCGCAGTTCTTTACGGTGACGACATTATCTTCTCTGAGGTTCCCGTTTGCCGCCAGATGATAGACGCTTATGAAAAATACGAAAGAAGCGTAGTTGGCGTTAAGCCCGTTTCTCTTGAAGACTTAAGAAAATATTCCTCTCTTAAGGTTGATGCAATTCCCGGCGAGAGCCGCCTTACCTATTGCACCGATATGATAGAAAAGCCCAAAGAGGGTGAGGAATTTTCAAATCTCTCCGTTCTCGGACGCGTACTTCTTACTCCCGACGTTTTTGATATAATTGACGCTCTTCCTCCCGGAGCGGGCGGCGAAATTCAGCTTACCGACGCTATGGGCATCATGGCTCGCACCAAGGGCATTACCGCTCTTGAATTCGAGGGCGACAGATACGATATGGGCTCAAAGCTCGGATTCCTTAAGGCGAACGTTGTCAAGGGCCTCGCTCACAAAGAAACTGCCAAAGAATTCAAGGAATTTATAAAGGAAATCGCAAAAACTCTTTAATAAAAGGCCGCTTTAGCGGCAGAACGAGGATTTTATGCAGATAAGACGGGCAATTCCCGACGATGCGCCGAAAATAGCGGAAGCAGAGGCGCAAATATTCCCCGATCCGTGGTCTATTAAAGATATTCTCTCAACGATAACGGCAAGCGGAGCTATGTGTTACGTGGCAAAGTCGGACACGGGCGAGCTTCTTTCCTACGTTATCGGCAGAGTTATAGTCCCGGAGGGTGAAATATACAGAGTAGCGACGATTCCGAGCGCAAGAAGACGAGGAATTGCCTACCGCCTTATCGATTACGCTTTAAAAACAGAAAAAGGACGCGGACTTGAAAGCGTTTTTTTGGAAGTCCGCGAGAAAAACGCGCCGGCAAGAAATCTTTACAAATCCTACGGATTTATAGAAGCAGGAATGCGTAAGGATTACTACAAAGACCCGCCGGACAATGCAATTATTATGATGAAAACCGACTCATTCTCGGTTTAAAACGGAGATTTATGAACGTACTTGCCTTTGAAAGCTCTTGCGATGAAACAAGCGTTGCCGTCGTAAATTATGAAGACGGACGCTTCACAGTAAAATCGAATATTGTCGCCTCGCAGATAGAAACGCACAGGCTTTACGGAGGCGTCGTGCCCGAAATCGCCAGCAGAGCGCACGCAGAGGTGATTTCAAAAATTACGTACGAGGCGCTTGCGGTGGCAGAAACCTCGCTTGACGAAATCTCGCTCGTCGCCGTGACTTCAAATCCCGGCCTTATCGGCGCGCTCCTCGTAGGCGTTAATTTTGCAAAGGGACTTGCCGTGTCCAGAAAAATCCCGCTCGTTGCGGTCGATCACATTAAAGGACACATTGCCGCCTGCTATCTTGCAGACGATAAACCCAAGCCCCCTTTCATAGCGCTTACAGTTTCGGGTGGACATACCTCGATTTACAGGGCAAACAGTTTTTCCGAGATTGAAACGATAGGCTCGACAAGGGACGACGCCATAGGCGAGTCATTTGATAAAATAGGCAGAATAATAGGTATCCCCTACCCTGCGGGGCGCGGATTTGACGAGCTCAGCGCGGAAGGGTTTAAAAAAGCTACGGGCCTCCAAGAAGATTTTTACAAAGCTTATAAAAAGAGCGCCGCATACCGCGATAAGGAGATGGCGTTGCCCTCGCCGGCGCTTCAGGACGGAAGTCTCGATTTTTCGTTCTCCGGCTTGAAAACCGCCGCTATAAATCTTTTACATAAATACGAACAAAAGGGCGAAGAGCTCTCGCGCGAGCTTTTTGCGGCAAGATACACGTACGAGGCTGTTGAAGCCGTCGCCAAAAAGATTTCACAGGCAATTGATATGAATCCCGGCTTAGACCTCGCCGTTTCGGGAGGCGTTGCGGCAAACTCGCATTTAAGACGCCGCCTCAGTGAAATCGCAAAAGAAAAAAACGTGAAAATATTTATTCCGCCCATAAGCCTTTGCGGTGATAACGCCGCAATGATAGCCGCCGCGGGATATTACGAATATGAAAGCGGCAAGCTAGCCGGCGCAAGCCTTAACGCCAGCGCGCTTGATTCGCAGTAAGGAGAAATATGGAAAGTATATATAAGCTGCACGGAACTTTTGAAAAAAGAGTTTCCGAGCCAAAAGCCACAGTTTCAACTGCGGTAATAAAAAGACTTCCCAGGTATCACAGATATCTCGGAGAGCTGTTGCGAGAGGGCACGCTCCGCATATCATCCTCCGCTCTTTCAAAAATCATGAACGTTACCGCTTCGCAGATAAGACAGGACCTTAACTGCTTCGGCGGCTTTGGACAGCAGGGATACGGCTATAACGTAAAGTATCTTTACGGAAAGATAAGCGAGCTTCTCGGCGTTACCGAAGGCTATCGCGCCGTAATAGTCGGCGCCGGAAATCTCGGAAGAGCTCTTGCCGCAACGCATATGTTTGAAAGGCGCGGAGTTGAGAGAGTTGCAATGTTCGATATTGACGAAAAGCTCGTCGGTACGAAGATTTGCGGCATACCCGTGTATCATTTGGATGAGCTTCTCGAATTTGCTAAAAGAGAAAGTATAACGCTCGGCGTTCTCACCGTTCCGAAAGAAGCCGCTTACAAGGTAAGCGAAATCATGATAGAAGGCGGAATTCGCGGCATATGGAATTTCGCAAACATGGAGCTTAAGATAGACAAGCCCGGTATTATAGTTGAAAATATACACCTTGGCGATTCTCTTATGAAGCTTTGCTACGAGTTAAAATCAAACGTTGCGGAGAATTCTGAAGATGAATAATAAAATTTTCAAGCTTTTGGAAAATCCCGCCTTTCTTGAAGCCTCGCGCGACGAGCTTCGTGTTCTCGTGGCGCTTATCGCAAACGAATCGCTATCCGCAGACGAAATATCCGTAATATGCGGAATTTCCCGCGCGAGAGCAAGCTCGGCTTTAAGCTTCTGGCATGAGCTTGGCGTTTCCGACGGCAATGCGCCAACTATAACCGAGGAGTTTGAAGAAAGACTCAGACGAGGGGAAATTCAAGAAGAATCGAGCAAGAAGGTTGCGAAAGACATACGTGATTTGGAGCTTCAAAACGTCATAAGCGAATGTGCTCGCCTTATGAATAAAGCGGCGCTTTCAAGCGCGGAAATCAAAAAGATTTCAGCTCTCAGAAGCCAATACGCTTTAAGCGACGAATACATACTCACTCTCGCCGCCCACCTTTCCGATAAAAACAAGCTGACCCCGGCAAGACTCGTCGATGAAGCTCTTAAGCTTGTCGGCAAGGAAATAGATACGGCAGAAGCCCTTGAAACTCATATAAAGATTTGCGAGAGCGAAAGCGGTATTATAGGAGAGCTGAAAAACACCCTTGGCATTCACGGCAGAAATCTCTCCATCAAAGAAAAAGAATACTTAACGAAGTGGGGCAAGGTTTACGGATATTTCACCGAGATCGTAGGATATGCTTACAATATCTGCGTTGACAATACGGGAGATAGAAGATTTTCATACATTGACAAGGTGCTGACCGTTTGGTATGAAGCGGGATGCAGAACGATTTCGGAATGTAGAGCGAAATCCGAAGAGTTGAGGTTTGAATTTTCCAAGAAATCGGGCAAGCCTCGCAGCAAAAAAGAGGTGGAAAAACCTCGCTACGGGAACTTCGACGTCAAGGACGCTTTCAAGCGAGCGCTTGAACGCAGTTACGGCAAGGATGATAAAAAGTAAAGACAAGTTTACATATGAAAGGCTTTGATATATGTATACCAGAGAAACCTATAACAAGGTAAAAGAAGAAATTCAAAGAAGACGTGACGAAGCTCACAGTACCGTTGACGTACGTGAGGCGCTTTTGCGTGAAAAATCTCCCGAAATAAGAGAGATAGACAGCGAGCTTGAAAAAACGGGACTTCTTATATTCAAAACGGCGGTATCCGGAAAGGATATTACCCCGATACGAGAGAGAAACAAGCTTCTTATGGAAAGACGGGCAGGCGTGTTAAAGAAACTTGGTTATCCCGAGGACTACACCTCTCCGCAATACACCTGCAAAATCTGCTCCGACTCAGGATACCGTGTCGACGGCGCTATGTGCTCTTGCATGAAAGAGCTTCTTCGCCTTGAAAGCATTAAGGCGTCGGGAATAGGAAGACTTATCGAAAAGCAAAGCTTTGATAATTTTGATATTAGCTGGTACTCTGCCGGAGAAGAACGGGACAGAATGGAATATAATTTCATCAAAACCCGCTCGTTTGCTGAAAATTTCACCACCGGAAGCGGAAAGAATCTTTTGCTGATAGGAAAAACGGGCACGGGAAAAACGCATCTTTCAACCGCTATTGCGAAAACCGTAATAGAAAAGGGCTTTTCCGTTCTTTACGACAGCACGCAGAATATACTCTCGGCATTCGAATCCGATAAATTCAGAAGCCCAAGAGATGACAGCGAATTCAAGTCGGATAAATATCTTGACACAGATCTTTTGATTCTCGACGATCTCGGCGCTGAATTTACAACGCAATTCACGGTTTCATGCCTCTACAATCTTCTCAATACAAGATATAACAGAGGACTTTCAACCGTTATTTCCACAAACCTCTCAGACGAGGAGCTTCAAGCAAAATACGAGGACAGAATCTTCTCTCGCCTCGTAGGCCAGGACACCGAGATTCTTCTTTTCGTCGGACGCGACAAAAGAATTTGTTCGTAATTAAAAATTAATAAATACATACCTTTAAAGGAGAAAAACAATGAAAGAGTACAGTCTTTTAAAACAGAACGACCCCGAAGTTTTTGCCGCGGTTATGGACGAAACCGGAAGACAGAGAAATAAGATCGAGCTTATCGCTTCCGAAAACTTCGTTTCCGAAACTGTTATGGAAGCAAACAGCACTACCCTTACCAACAAGTATGCAGAAGGCTATCCCTCAAAGAGATACTACGGTGGATGCGAATACGTTGACGTAGTTGAAAACATCGCAATAGAAAGAGCAAAGAAGCTCTTCGGCGCAAATTTCGCAAACGTTCAGCCTCACTCCGGCGCTCAGGCAAACATGGCAGTTTTCTATGCGCTTCTCACACCCGGTGATACCGTTCTTTCCATGAATCTCGCACACGGTGGCCACTTAAGCCACGGCTCGCCCGTAAATATGTCCGGTAAATACTGGAACATAGTTCCCTACGGCGTTTCCGAAAAAGAGAACGTTATCGACTACGAGGAAGTAAGAAGACTTGCTCTCGAATGCAAGCCCAAGCTTATTCTTGCAGGCGCTTCCGCATATCCCCGTATCATTGATTTTGAAAAATTCTCCGCTATCGCAAAAGAGGTTGGCGCATATCTCATGGTAGATATGGCTCACATTGCAGGTCTTGTTGCGGCAGGCAAGCACCCCTCGCCTGTTCCTTACGCTGACGTTGTAACCACGACTACTCACAAAACTCTTCGCGGCCCGAGAGGCGGCCTTATCCTCTCTAATGACGAGGAGATCGCAAAGCTTATCAACAAGGCTATATTCCCCGGCACTCAGGGCGGCCCCCTTATGCACACCATCACCGCTAAAGCTGTTTGCTTCGGCGAAGCGCTTAAACCCGAATTCACCGCTTACGCAGAGCAGATACTCAAGAACAGCTCCGCTATGGCAAAGCAGCTTCTTGCGGAAGGCTTTAAGCTCGTTTCCGGCGGAACGGACAACCACCTTATGCTCGTAGACCTTACAGGTATGAAAGTTGACACGGGTAAGGAAGCAGAGCATCTTCTTGACGAGGTTGGTATCACCGTAAACAAGAACGCAATTCCCTTTGATACGCAGAAGCCTTTCGTTACCAGCGGTATCCGTGTAGGAACTGCGGCAATCACTACTCGTGGCTTCAAAGAGGACGACGCTATCGAAGTTGCAAAGCTTATCGGCTTGACTCTTAAGTCATTTGACGAAAAATGCGACGAAGTTCGCGCAAGAGTTGCCGCGCTTTGCAAGAAATATCCCCTTTACGAAGACTAATTAAATACATAAAAAAGGACGAGAAAATTCTCGTCCTTTTTTAATTGCGCTTTTTACTATTTAGTAAGCTTCTCAAGCAATTTAACTGCGGAAATAGCATCTTTTGCATAGCCGTCAGCGCCGATTTTTGCAGCGCTTTCTTCCGTCATAACGGCTCCACCAACAATGACTTTTACGTCCTCTCTCTTTTCTTTTATCATTGCTATCGTTTTTTCCATTGCGGGCACCGTCGTCGTCATAAGAGCGGAAAGTCCGACGAAACGCGCGCCGTGAGCTTCAACGGCGTCAAGCACCTTTTCGGGTGACACGTCTTTGCCAAGATCTATCACACGGTAACCGTAATTTTCAAGAATAAGCTTAACTATATTCTTTCCTATATCGTGTATATCCCCCTCAACCGTTGCAATCACGATTTTTTCGCCTACGTCAGCACCCGTGTTACTTTTTGCCATTGCTTCTTTGATTTTTTCAAAGGCGCATTTAGCCGCCTCCGCGCTCGCAAGAAGTGACGGCAGAAAAATCGTTTTATTTTCATATCCGTCGCCTACGGCATTTATTGCGGGAATGATTTCATTTTCAACTATCGCAAGAGCTTCGGTATTCTTAAGGAGCTCCTCGGTTAAATTTTTCGCCCTCTCTTTCATTCCCTTAGTTATAGCGTCGCCAAGGGAGGAAGCTGCGCTCTCTGAGCCGTAAAATTTATCCGAGCTGACAGGCGCAGAGCTTAAAAAGGCATCGGCGCGCTTCAGATAATCGGAAAAATCGGAATCAAGTCCCGAAAGAGCGCGATACGTATAGTAGCTCTTCATCATTTCGGAAGAGTGAGGATTCATAATTGCAGCAGAAAGCCCCGCCGAAAGCGCCATAGTGAAAAAGCTTGCGTTTATAGCATCACGTGAGGGCAAACCGAAAGAAACGTTTGATACGCCGAGCGAGGTATGACAGCCGAGCTCGTTTTTTATGCGTGAAAGCGCCTCAACGGTCACTTTCGCCGCCAGCTTGTCCGTCGCAACCGTAAGAGTTAACGTGTCAAATATAAGATCCTTTTTGGAAATTCCGTATTCCTCGGCGCGCTTGATTATTTTTTCGGCTATCTTAACTCGGCCGTCAGCATTTTCCGGAATTCCGTTTTCATCAAGCGTCAAGGCTATGGCAACACCGCCATACTTTTTCATAAGAGGGAAAATCTTCGACATGCTCTCTTCTTTTCCGTTCACGGAATTTATAAGAGCCTTGCCGTTATATCGGCGAAGCGCAGACTCCATAGCAGCGTGATCCGCCGTATCAATCGATAAAGGAAGCGAAGTTACCGCTTGAAGCTCAGTTATCGTCGAAAGAAGCATTTTTTCTTCGTCAATCTCCGGAAGTCCGACGTTTACGTCCAGCACGTGCGCGCCGCTTTCCTCTTGTTTGAGTCCCTCCGAGATTATATAATCAAGGTCGCAAGAAACGAGCGCTTCCTTGAAGCGTTTTTTGCCCGTTGGGTTTATTCTTTCGCCTATCAGCAAGGGCTCGTTGCCAAAGCTGAGCGCATGAGTATAGGATGATATGAGCGTCAGATTTTTAGAAACGATGGGGGCAGGTGTCGTTTTTCTCGCAAGCTCGCCCAAAGCGCGAATAAATTCAGGCGACGTTCCGCAGCAGCCTCCGACAAGGCGCGCGCCGCAACTTAGCATTTTCTCCATAGAGCTGATGAAATCAGCAACGGAAACCTTGTAAACGCTATTTCCGCCATCAAGCGTGGGAAGCCCTGCGTTAGGCTTCATCAAAATCGGGAGCGAAGATACGGAAACAAACTCTCGAAGCACCGGCATAAGCTCCTCAGGGCCGAGAGAGCAATTCGCGCCTATAGCGTCAGCGCCCATACCCTCCAAAAGCGCCGCAACGGCAGAAGGATTTGCGCCCGTCAAAAGCTTTCCGTCCGAGCCGAAAGCGCAGCTTACTATTACGGGAAGCTCGCAAGCTTCCTTAACCGCAAGAAGAGCGGCTTTCGCCTCGTATATATCGCTCATGGTTTCAATTAAAACGAGATCTGCGCCGTATTTTGCGCCAAGCGCCGCCGTTTTCTTGAAAATCGATACCGCATCCTCAAAATCGAGAGTGCCAAGGGGGGATAAAAGCTTACCCGTCGGTCCTATATCAAGCGCTATAAATTTCTCACCGTGAAAGCTTGAAGCCTCACGAGCCGCTTTTGCATTATCGATTGCCGCTTTAATTATCAAATCAAGCTCGCTGTCAGAAAATTTAAACCCGTTTGCGCCAAAAGTGTTGGAAAGAACAACGTTTGCGCCACAGTCAAAATATTCCTTATGTATTGCCGTGATGACTTCGGGGTGAGAAATATTCCACCTTTCTGGAAGCTCACCTGCGGTAAGCCCCTTGTTTTGAAGAAGCGTTCCCATAGCGCCGTCAAGAACGACTGTATTATCTTTTAAAAAGCTTTTAAAATCCATAAAAACTCCGAAAAGGGCGATTAGCCCTAAATTTTATTTAAGTCCGACAAATGCCGTAACGGATTTCGATGGCGACATTATGAAGCTGTCGGAAAGGAAAACGCCCATTTGCCGCTCCGGCTGTAAAACGGAGAAAATATCTTTTTGAAGCATGAGTGGCAAATCTCCGTATCCTGCGCTGAAGCGCGGCGTGGATTTCATTGCGTTTTTTTCCTCAAGCCATCCGACAAAGCTATCCGCAAGCGCCTCAACCCGTTCTGTTCCTATTGCGTTAAAAAGCAAAGCGTTAAGAGGCGACGTGCGTGAATATTTAGCGATAAGCCTATCGATTCCGTGACCGACGCTTGCTATGAAAAGAAAAACCTTTTTAGCCTCGGAAAGATTTCGAGACAAAGCGAAAGAGTTGATCGAAAATGAGCCAAAGTCGCACAAATTTCCATCAATTGTAAACTTAAGTTCACAAAAAGCTACATTACAATTTAACACGCCCCTGGACTTCTCGATGCAGTCGTCCAAAAACGAGGAGAATTCCGCATCGCTTTGAGCTTTAGCGTAGCGCACGATTTCTCCCCTATCGATTGGCGGAGGCGATAATTTTAAATACTCTGTCATTTTCCTAAAATATCCGATAAATTTGACATGATTTTTTCTGCAACGTCGGGATTGTTCATTGAATAAACGTGCACGTTTTTAATTCCGTTTGCAAAAAGGTCGATTATCTGATCCGCGGCGTATGCGATTCCGGCTTGCTTCATAGCGTCAGCGTCGCTTCCGAATTTATCGACGAGTGATTTGAAGCGCTGCGGAATGAAAGAGCCCGAAAGCTTTATCGCTCTTTCAACCTGATTCGCATTGGTTATCGGCATAATTCCGGGGATTATCGGAACGGTTATTCCCGCCTCGCGGATTTTATAAAGAAAGTTATATAAAAGATTGTTATCAAAGAACATCTGAGTTGTTAAAAACTCGCAGCCCGCCTCAACCTTTTCTTTAAGATATTTTATATCCTCTTTTTGGGTTTCGCTTTCGGGATGAATTTCGGGA
>JAZRGJ010000083.1:0-3952 GCA_045644125.1 Eubacteriales bacterium
CGTGGTAACGTACACCGGGCAAGTCACGAACACGTCCACCACGGATAAGAACAACGCTGTGCTCCTGAAGGTTGTGACCGATACCGGGAATGTAAGAAGTTGCTTCCATTCCGTTGGTAAGTCTTACTCTGGCGATCTTACGAAGAGCCGAGTTAGGCTTCTTGGGGGTTACGGTAGTAACCTTGGTGCAAACGCCTCTTCTCTGAGGTGCTCTCTGGTCGATGGGCTCATTTCTAAGAGCGTTGAAGCCCTTCTGAAGAACAGGGGACTTGGATTTGTAAGCCTTGTCCTGACGACCCTTTTTAACGAGCTGGTTAAAGGTTGGCATGATTTTCCTCCTTCTTCAAAAAATTAACTCATTTACAAATGGGCATAGTTCACCCTTTTATAAACTTGCCATATAATTTTAGCACTTCACCGTGCGTTTGTCAATAGCTTTAAGAAATTTTTTCTAAAGTTTTTCCCTCGCCTTTGACTCTTTTGAATATTTCTGTCTATACTTAACGGTAAAGTCTGACAGCTTATGTTATGCGTATTTTCGCAACGTTTATTCAAAAGGAGATAAAATATGCCGAGAGTATCGGTTATTTCAGGCGCTTACAATCTTGCGAAAAGCCCGGGGCTTGACGAGTCGGTAAACAGCATACTTTCGCAAAGCTTTCGGGATTTCGAATTTATAATATGCGACGACAAGTCGAGCGATGAAACCCTCGCTTTGCTTTCCGCCCACGCCATGCGCGAGCCGCGTATTAAAATAATTTCAAATGAAGAAAACCTCGGGCACGCCGCAGCTCTCAACCGCTGCATTGAAGAAGCCACGGGCGAATATATCGCAAGGCACGACCTTGACGACGTAAGCGCTCCCGAAAGATTAAAAAAACAGATTGAATATTTAGACTCACACCCCGAAATATCCGTACTCGGATGCGCCGCCTACCTTTTCGACGAAAGCGGCGTTTTCGCCAAGGAAGAATATCCCGCCGAGGTAAAAAACGAGGATTTCCTTTTCACATCCCCCTATAAGCACGGCTCGGTGGTTTTTCGCAAGGAGGCGCTTTTGAATATAGGGGGCTACAGAGTGGCGAAGGAAACGAGGCGCGCCGAGGACTACGACCTTTTTATGAGGATGCAAAGCTTTTCACGGGGGGCGAATCTTAAAGAGGCGCTATATTATTTCCGTGAGGATAAAAACACCTTAAAGCGCAGAAAATACAAATACAGAATCGACGAGGCGAAGGTGCGCTTTTCGGGCTTCAAATCGCTCGGACTTCTGCCGCGCGGCATAGCTTACGTAATCAAGCCCCTTGCCGTCGGGCTCATACCGCCGCCCTGGCTTAAGAAACTCAAAAGACGGAGAAACGGAAAATGGAAAGAAAAATACTGACCGTCGTCGTGCCGTGCTACAATATGGAGCATTGCCTTGAAAAAAATCTTGAAAGCTACGTCAAAACAAAAAACAAGGAAAAGCTTTCCGTTACCGTAATAGACAACTCCTCGCAGGACGGAAGCTTTTCGATTGCGAAAAAATTCGAGAGCCTTTATCCCGACGTTTTCACGGCGATAAGAAAAGAAAACAAGGGCTACGGCTCGTCGGTAAACCTCGGAATAAAGCTTTCTTTGACGAAGTATTTAAGAGTCGTGGACGCCGACGACTCCGTTTGCCCGAGCGAGCTTGAGAGCTTTTTGAAGCATCTTGAGGGCTGCGACGCCGACGTGGTGCAAACTCCGTATCTTGAGGTGGATATTAAAACGGGCGAAGAAAAGGCGGTCGACTTAAAAACGGAATTCGGGAAAAGCTTGCCTCAAAGCGCAGTTACGAAGCAAACGCCGACGCCCTCGCTCCACAGCTCCACCTTTAAAACCGAGCTTCTTCGGGAAAACGGAATAAATCTTACCGAAAACGCCTATTTTGCCGACGAAGAGCTGGCAACTTACCCCTTTTTCTTCGCAAAAACGCTGACGGCATTTAACGACAGAGTTTACCGCTACAGCGTAAACGGCGAAAATCAGAGCACCTCGAGAGCAAACAGAATAAAATATCTTTACCACAGAGAAGCCGTTGTAAAAAGAATGATGCAATTTTACGAAAGAGCGAATATAAAGCGCGAAAATGAAGAATACTCGAAATCAAGGGTTGCCCTTGCCGTCGGCAATCATTTTACAAGCCTTTATATACTCCACCCAAAAAGACGCCTCGGCAAAGCTCTGGCGAAAAATTTTGCGGAGTATTTAAAAGAAAATCACCCGATTTTTTATCGGGCAACTTACCCGAAAAGAGTGATTCTTGCCGTTTTGAATTTTCTGAGAATCACCCCGGAAAGCTATGAAAAGCTCAAAAAAAGACTAATGGGACGGAGGCGCAGACGGGCGTGAGGCTTTTGGCTGACTTAAAAAAATACGCAAGGTACAAATTTCTTATAGCAGAGCTTATATCAAGAGATATAAAGCTTAAATACAGGCGCTCGTCGCTCGGTTATTTTTGGAGTCTTTTAAATCCGCTTTTAACCATGATAGTGGTTTCTACCGTTTTCTCGTTTATCTTTAAGCAAGAAATCGAAAACTTCCCGATTTATCTTCTTATCGGGCAAATAATGTTCCAGTTTTTTGCCGAATCCACTTCAATGTCAATGGGCGCAATAATACAAAACGCGCCCCTTTTGAAAAAGGTTTACGTGCCGAAATACGTCTTTCCGATTTCAAGAGTTTTATCGTGCGGAGTAAACCTCGTTTTCTCCCTCGGCGCGCTTTTTATAGTCATGCTTTTCACGAAAACTCCGATAAGCTTTTCAATTCTCTTGCTTCCCTTTCCCATAGCTTGCATAGTGATTTTCTCTCTCGGAATAGGTCTTATCCTCTCGGTTTACGCCGTTTATTTCAGGGATTTGTTGCACCTTTACGGAGTTTTCACGACGCTTCTTATGTATCTTACGCCGATTTTTTATCCGATAACGCTCCTGCCAAACGGAATCAGGTGGCTCATAAACGCAAATCCGCTTACGCAATTCGTGACTTCCATGAGAACGATAGTTCTTGAGCGCTCTGCGCCGAGCGCAGAAAACACGGTGCTTTGCATTGCCTTTTCAGCTGCGGCTCTCGCTATAGGCTGCGCCGCATTTAAACGCGCTCAAAAGAAATTCATGCTTTATATCTAGGGGGAAAATATGGCAAACGAAGCTATCTCGCTGAAGAACGTTACGGTGAAATTCAATCTTGCTCGCGAAAAGGTTGACAGCGTTAAGGAATACGCTCTTAAAAGATTGAAAAAGGAGCTTCATTTCGATGAATTTTACGCTCTCAAAAACGTTAGCTTTTCGGTTAAAAAGGGCGATTCCCTTGCGATAATAGGCGAAAACGGAAGCGGAAAAAGCACGCTTTTAAAGCTGATTTCGGGAATCTACTCGGCAGACAGCGGCACGGTTAAAACCGAGGGCAACATATCCCCTCTTATCGAGCTTGGCGCAGGCTTTGACATAGATTTGACGGCAAGGGAAAACGTATTCTTAAACGGAGCCGTGCTCGGATATTCAAAAAAATTTATGACGGAGCATTTCGACGAGATAATAGACTTTTCCGAGCTTCACGACTTCGTTGACGTCCCCTTGAAAAACTACTCCTCGGGAATGATAGCGAGGCTCGGCTTCTCCATTGCGACGGTGACTACCCCCGATATTCTGATAGTGGACGAGATACTTGCCGTCGGAGATATGAATTTCCAGAAAAAGTGCGAAAAGAAAATGGAAGAGGTGCTATCAGGGGGCGCTACGCTTCTTTTCGTTTCCCACGATATTGAGCAGGTGAAAAGCCTTTGCAAGCGCGCCGTTTGGATAAAGGACGGCGTTGTTCAAATGCTGGGCGACTCGGCGTCGGTTGCCGACGCTTACGTAAAGGATATGACGGAAAACGGCGGCGCGGGGATAGTTAAAGCGGAAAATGCGCCGCAACGTGAAAAAAG
>JAZRGJ010000084.1:0-2039 GCA_045644125.1 Eubacteriales bacterium
AAGCGAGGTTGGGTTATCGTGCGTTCCGGTATAAACAACGCAATTTTCAACGTGATTTTCGGGCGCATGAGGATTATCCTTGCCGCCGAGGGAAAATTGCATAACCTTCATTCCGGGGAATCCCGTTGCGGAAAGAAGCTCCGCCACTCCGTCTTGAAGCATACCGAGATCCTCGGCAATTATAGAAGCGCCGGGGACTTCCTCCCTTATTCTTATAAATATCTCGTAGCCTACGCCTTTTCTTACCTGCCCTTCAAGCGCTGACGATGCGCCTGCGGGAATCGCAAAATAATTTGAGAAGCCAAGAAAATGGTCGATTCTTATTTTATCGTAAAGCTCGCTTGCGCGTTTCACACGACGGCACCACCACGAGTAACCGTCGAGGCGCATTTTATCCCAATCGTAAAGAGGGTTGCCCCATAATTGCCCCTCTTTTGAAAAATCGTCCGGCGGGACACCCGCAACTAAGGTCGGCTTTAAATCTTTATCGAGAAGAAAGTTTTCGGGCGCTCCGAAAACGTCAGACGAGTCAAGAGAAACGTAAATCGGTATATCACCGATAATTTTTATTCCCTTTGAGTTTGCGTAACGCTTCAAATTTTGCCACTGCTTATTAAATATATATTGAAGGAAGTAGTGAAAATCGATTTCGTCGGCATGCTTTTCAAAAAGCGCCTCAACGTTCGTTTTGTGAATTTCGTCAAAGCTCCACTCATGAAAAGCGCGGCCGCCGTTAGCATTCTTTAACGACATAAAAAGCGCGTAATCGGAAAGCCAGTACTCTTCCCTTTTTATAAAATCAAAAAAATCGTCCGGCACGTTTTTTACGAAAGCTGAAAACGCGCGTCTTAAAAGCGGATACCTTTCGTTATATACCGCGCCATAGTCGATTTTTTCGCCGGTTTTAGTGAGGCTGTTCAAATCCGAATCGCTAAGGTATCCCTCTTCTTTCAAAAGCTCGGGATCTATAAAATACGGGTTTCCCGCAAAGGCGGAGGGCGATTGATACGGCGAATCTCCGAATCCCGTTGGATTAAGCGGCAATATTTGCCAATAGCTTTGCTTGGTTTTTGCGAGGAAATCAACGAAATCATAAGCGCTTTTTCCAAACGTTCCGATTCCGTATTTCGATGGAAGTGAAAATATTGGTAATAAAATTCCTGTTTTCTTCATATATACTCCAGAGGGTAAATCACTTTTCAGTAATAATTATACAAGAAAATGCATTTATTTTCAATAGATTTAGGTTAAAATTCATTTTTTAAAATTTTTTTGAATTTTTTTACAAAAACCTATTGACAAGGGGTTTTATTAGTGCTATAATACCGACATGAAAATTAAATAGTCGAATCAAAGAATAGTTAGAGGCGCGTAAGTTAAAAGTAAAGGATTTGAGGCTCTCAATAGTCTATGAAAATCCCGGAAAGGAGCTTATGCCGAAATTTGCAAGAAATTGAGTTTTTGCAGGTTGGGCGTTGAAGAAACACTTCAACGACTGTCACAAGAGTTCTTGTGGAGTGCTACATTCGATTGAATTTATATATTTCCTTTTTCGGGAATTTATGAAAAGGTCGAGGCACTTGCTTCGACCTTTTCGTTTTCAGAAAAAATTTTTATATTCCCACTGGGAAAAGGAGAAAAACACAATGAAAAAGATTCTGGCACTCATCCTCGCTATCATGATGGTAGCATTCACTTTCGTTTCCTGCGGCAACTCAGGCGGAAAATCCGACCTTAAGAACGTTGAAAAGGCAGGAAAAATCGTAGTTGGTATGGAATGCGCTTACGCTCCTTACAACTGGACGACAACCACCGAAACCGAAAACACCGTTCCGATTTCTAACGTTCCCGGCGCTTTCGCTGACGGCTTCGACGTTCAGATCGCAAAGCTTATTGCAGAAGGCCTTAACGTTGATCTCGAAATCAAGGCTATCGAATGGGACGGCCTTATCCCCGCTCTTGAAGCAGGCGATATTGATATGATTATCGCAGGTATGTCACCCACAGAAGAAAGAAAGCTTTCTATCGACTTCTCTGAC
>JAZRGJ010000085.1:0-11085 GCA_045644125.1 Eubacteriales bacterium
TCAATTTTTACGAGAGCAATATTTACAACATCTTCTTCAGGACAGAAATCGCTTGCAACAGCGCCTGAAAGCTTATCGTATTTCACTAAAACGTGCCTTTGGCATTGAATCGTCGGAGCATTATCGCTTGTGAAATAACCCCAATCAATCCTGTTTTCTCTTGGATCGAGCGCGCAGATTTCAGAAAATTTATCCCCCGAATCCTTACAAAACGATAGATATTTCAAGCCTTCCGTAGAAAAATGGCGCTCCGCTTCCCCTATTGAATAAGTGTCATATATCATTTTCGCAATTTCGTTCCACACGTCAAGATGATTTTTATTCTCAAAGCTCACAGCTCGCTTATTACCCTTATATCCACACCATATGCCCGCAGTAAAATAAGGTGTATATCCAACAAAAAGTTTATCTCTGCCGCCACCCGAAGTACCTGTTTTTCCGGCAGTATCAACAAGCTCTCGAAGCGTCACGCTTTTCGCTGTCCCCTCTTCCACTACGGATTCGAGAAGCTTAGTCATTATTCTCGAACATTCTTCGGAAAACAGCTTCTTCCCTTGCCGCTCTTTCTCCAATACCAAATTGCCTGAAAAATCAAATACGGCAATAAAGCTTCTTCCATCGCAAAGATAGCCGTCATTCCCAAAAACGTTATAGCTCTCCGTCAATTTTCTGAGGCTCACCCCATGCGTAAGCTGGCCTAAAGCCAAAGGGGATTCAGAAAGATCACTTACAATAGAACCGTCTTCTAGGCGTTCTTTTTCTACTAAAGTAGAAAAGCCAAAATTTTCATGAAGATTTTCATATATTTTTTCAGCTCCGAGCATATTAAAAAGGCGAATCGCAACGGTATTTTTCGACACGCAGAGAGCGTCTTTAACGCTTGTCAAGCCGTCGTATACGTCCGGTGTGTTTTTGGGAAACGCCAAAGGAAGCTTCGTGCCGTTTCTTTCAAAGCTGACAGGAACGTCGTCAAATACGCTAGCCCAGTTTATCTTTTTCTCTTCTAAGAGCGGAGCGTATAATGCAAGCGGCTTAAGCGTTGAGCCCGGTGTTATATTTACCTCTGTATAATTTAAGATTCGGTTTCCCGTCTTTTTTCCCACTCCGCCAACAACTCCCATAAGATTTCCGTTAAAAGAATTGCTTACCACCATGGAAAATTCAAGTCCCGAAGAAATCGACTTTGGGAAATTATCCGTATTTTCGAAATATTCTTCGAGTATTTTTTGAATTTCGGGAGAAACTGTCGTGTATATTTTATATCCACCGTTTTTCAAAAGCTTTCGCGCAACGTTTACCGACACGTCAAGCTTATCCGAGAGCGCATGCGCCGTATCTTCTATCACAGTTTCGGCAAACCAAGAATTTATCCGACTTGAGCCGTTTTCTTTTTTTACCACGGAAAGCTCCGTTAAAACGGCGTTATCGTAATAGGATTTATCTATATATCCGCACTCAAGCAAGCTATAAAGCACTTTATTTCGCTTTTCGCGGCACAAATCGGGATTTTTATAAGGATTATATTTAGTAGGCGCATTAGCCATGCCAACCAAAGTTGCCGCTTCAATATAATTTAATTGCTTTACATCTTTTTGAAAGTAATACTCTGACGCTTCGCCTACTCCGACCACACCGTCGCCAAGCTCAACGATATTCATATACGTTTCGAATATTTCTTCTTTCGTATGCATTTTCTCAATATGATACGCCCGAAACATTTCGTTAAGCTTGCGTTTTACGCTTCTTTCATTATCTCCGCTTATATTTTTTACCACCTGCTGAGATATTGTTGAGCCGCCGAAATTTCCTTTAAATCTAAAAATATAATTCAAAAAAGCGCCAAAGCTTCTTTTGAGATTTATACCGGAATGCTCAAAAAATTGACGGTCTTCCATTGAAACGAAAGCATTCTTTAATTCTTCGGAAATTTCAGAATAAGAAACCCAATCCTTCCTAGTCACGCCGTACACCTCTTCATACAAGCGCGGGACGTAAGAATCAAGGCTTTCTGCGCCGTTTTCAGCATCGTAATAAAGCTTCGTCACGTTTGAAGATTTGGCGGCGGCAAAAAGCGTTTCATCGACGGAATAATCTATAGTTTTTGAATAGATAAGCAAAAACGAAAGAAAAAGCGTAGGAATCGCCAAAAGGATTACAAGAATCAACGTTATTGTTTTTCGTTTTTTATATTTTTTTTGCATAACAAAACACCTGCGTTTTTCTAATCTTTTCTCGCAGGTGTTTTATTATTCTGAAAAATATTAGTTATATTGGTAAAATCAATAATTGACTTTATTAAGATACAATCCGAAAGGCGGCGCCGTCATTCCGGCTTTTTGCCTATCGCGCGATTTTATTATTTCCGAAATTTCTTCGGGAGATATTCTTCCGTACGCAACCTCTACCAACGTTCCAACGATTATTCTTACCATATTGTAAAGAAAACCGTCTGCCGAAATTTTTATCTCGATCAAATCACAGTCTTTGGAAATATCAAGCGAAAACACTGTGCGAGTCGTATCAAGCACGTCGGAGCCTTCAGCCATAAAGCATGAAAAGTCGTGTTTTCCTATAATAAACTCTGCCGCGCGCCTCATTTTATCAAGCGCCGCATCATTTATTTCACGAGGCAAAAACCAAGCTCTTTGATAAAAGAAAGGATCGTACACTCGCAAATTTTTAATCTTATAAAGATATTCCTTGGAAATAACGTCGTAACGTGGGTGAAAGCCGTCTTTTGCCTCTTCTGCGTAATAAAGCGACAAATCGTTTGGAAGAAAACGAGAAACTGACACGGGCAATTTTTCCGGTGGAACCGTTGCCCCGTCGCACTCTATCAGCACGCAAAATTCATTGGCGTGAACTCCGGCATCGGTTCTGCTGCAACCTGTAACACGGCACGGCTTTCCGAGCGCTTCGCAAAGACCGCGCGAAAGCTCACCTTGCACGGTTCGCTTTTCCGGTTGAACCTGAAATCCGTGAAACTCTGTTCCAAGATACCTTATTTTAGCAAAATATCTCATTTCTCACCTAACTCGATAGAAAATTATACCGTATACGGTATTTGATACCTCAAATTCGTAAGGAAGAATACGGGCGCATATAAGCGCGCCTAAAAAGACCAAAGATACGAAAAACGCCAAATAATCTCTGAATCTGAGCGTAAGCTTTACAAGCTTCGTTCTGTTTACGTCACCTCTGTAGCATCTACATTCCATTGCGGTTGCAAGCTCCTCGGCTCTTTTAAACGAAGACACGAAAAGAGGAATCAGAATGGGGATCAAGGCTTTCGCTCTTTTTACAATACCGCCCGATGTGAAATCAGCGCCTCTTGATTTTTGCGCATTCATTATTTTTTCGGTTTCTTCAACGAGGGTTGGTATAAATCTTAAAGCGATAGTCATCATCATCGCAAAAAGGTGAACGGGAACTTTAATAAGCTTCAACGGCTTTAAAAGCGATTCAAGACCGTCGGTTAATGATATGGGAGAAGTCGTATAAGTCAGAAGAACGCTTGTGCCTACTATAAGAAGGACGACTCTGAGAGCCATAAATACCGCTCTTACTATACCCTCCGTGTAAATTTTTATAACCCAGAAAGAAACGAGCGGCTCACCTTCTCCGCCTGTTAAAAACACGTTGATGACGGCGGTGAAAATTAAAATTATTATTATCGGCTTTAAACTTTTCAGCACCGTTTTTACGGAAATTCCGCTAACGAGAACCAAAGATACCGTTATCAGCGCAAGAAAGAGAAACGATACGGGATTGTTTGCTAAAAATACAGCTACAATAAACGCCGTAGCAATCAAAATTTTAGTTCTCGGATCAAGCTTATGAATCAAAGACTCTCCGGGAAAAAACTGGCCTAACGTTATATCGGAAATCATTTTCTATCACCTCCGACATATTCGATTACAGCATCCTTTACTCCGTCAACGGTGTAAAGTTTTCCTCGAAGATCAAATCCGCTTTTACGAATGGAAGCCGCAATTTTAGCCACTACGGGAACGTCAAGTCCAATTTCGGAGAGCGCTTCGGCATCGGAAAAGATTTCATAAACCGTTCCCTCTTTAAAGACCTCTGCTTTATTCATGACCACGACGTTATCGCAATAATACGCCATATCTTCCATTGAATGACTGACGAGGATTATTGATGCATCGTTTTCTTTTACGTATTCGAGAAGACCACCGAGAATTTCTCGACGGCCCTTGGGATCAAGACCTGCGGCAGGCTCGTCAAGAACCAAAACCTCCGGGCGCATCGCTATAATGCCCGCTATGGCAACTCGACGCTTTTGACCACCCGAAAGCTCAAAGGGGGATTTATCCATAAGCTCGTCGTCAATTCCCGTAAATCTTGCCGCGTCTTTTACTCTTTTTTCAATTTCTTCTTTATCAAGACCTTGGTTTTTAGGCCCGAAAGCAATATCGTCTCTCACCGTATCGTCAAAGAGCTGATACTCGGGGTACTGCATAACAAGACCGACACGGAAACGAACTTTCGATATTTCCTTGGGCTTATCCCAAATATTAACGCCGTCAAGCAAAACCTCGCCCTCGCTCGGACGGTAAAGTCCGTTCAAAAGATTAACGAGAGTTGATTTTCCCGAGCCCGTGTGCCCTATTAAGCCTGTTATTTTTCCCTTCTCGAAAGCTACGCTAACGTTATTAAGCGCGGTTTTCTGAAAAGGCGTTCCCTTACTGTATAAAAACGAAACGTTTCGTATTTCAATTTTGTTCATTTTATTATTTTTCGCCTTTTAAAAAACTTATAATAGCATTCGTGCATTCTTCTTCATCAAGCACGTCATCGTTGATATTTAACCCATGCTTTTTAAGAGCGTGTATAAGCTCGACGCCCTGCGGAGCTTCAAGCCCCATCGAATGAAGCTTGTCAACGTTTGAAAAAACTTCTTTTGCGCTTCCGTCAAGAGATATTTCACCGTCGTTTATTACAACGACTCTGTCTGCTCTTGCCGCTTCATCCATATAATGCGTGATATTTAGCACGGTTATTTTTTCTTCGCGGTTTAATTTTTCCATAATGCGAACAACCTCTTTGCGACCAAGCGGATCGAGCATTGCGGTTGATTCGTCAAAAATTATGATTTTCGGCTTCATAGCAATAATTCCGGCGATAGCTATTCTCTGCTTCTGTCCGCCGGAAAGCTTATGCGGCGCATGGCGGGAATACTCCGACATACCGACAAGCTCAAGCGAGGAATCCACTCTTCTGCGGATTTCTTCTCTGGGAAGCCCGAGATTTTCCGGTCCGAAAGCCACGTCCTCTTCAACTACGGTTGCAACGAGCTGGTTATCGGGATTTTGAAATACCATTCCAACGGTTTTTCTTATTTCGAACACGTCATCATCGGTTATATCATCGCTCGTTATATCTTTACCGTATATATAGATTTTTCCCTCACTTGGAGTTAAAATCATATTGAGCAGCTTTGCGAGTGTTGATTTTCCCGAACCGTTATGTCCGAGAATGGCAACGTATTCACCCTCATGAAAAGAAACATTTATATTTTTGAGCGCAGGAATCGGCTGAGAAAAATTCGGATTCCCCGGTTGGCTTTCTTCATATGAATCGTAAGCAAAGCTTAAATTTTCGATTTTAATAATAGGTTCTGTCATTTTCGTTCCGTTTCTTTTTAAAATTATTCAAACGTAACCCTTACGCTTGATCCGCAAGGCAAAGCAAGCCCCGAATCTCCTACGGGTAAGCCAAGCTCATCAGCTTCGCTTTTGCCGCGCCAATTATTCAAAAGTCTTACGTCGGTTATGTATTTCATTGCCGACGGCGCAAGTCCCGTCGTGTACGAATTAAGCAAGAAAAAGAGCGGCTTATCAGACAAAACTTCCCTTGCCAGCATAACGAATTCGTCAATGCTTTCCTCTATTTTCCACACTTCGCCCGTAGGACCTCTTCCGTAAGAGGGCGGGTCCATAATTATCGCATCGTATTTTCTTCCGCGCCTTATTTCTCTTTCGATGAACTTTTTGCAATCGTCAACGATATATCGAATGGGAGCGGATTCAAGCCCCGAAAGTCTTGCGTTTTCTTTAGCGGCAGCAACCATACCTTTAGCTGCATCTACGTGACATACAGACGCTCCCGCCTTAGCGGCCGCAACGGTTGCGCCACCCGTATACGCAAAAAGATTAAGCACGCTTATCGGTCTTGACGCATTTTTTATAAGCTCTGAAAACCAATCCCAATTTGCCGCCTGCTCGGGAAAAAGCCCCGTATGCTTAAATCCCATCGGCTTTATCTGAAACGTGAGATCACGATAATTCACGGTCCATTTTTCAGGAAGCTTATTTTCACTCCAAGCGCCACCGCCCGAACGGCTTCTTTTATAGCTCGCATCAGCGCTACGCCAAAGAGGATGCTTCTTTTCGGTTTTCCAAATAATTTGAGGATCAGGTCTTATAAGACTGTATTTTCCCCAATATTCAAGTTTTTCTCCGTCAGACGTATCTATTATTTTGTAATCCTTCCAATTATCTGCAAGCCACATATAAATATCCTTACCGTTTGTTAAAGTATTGTTTTAATCTTGATCCCGAGCTTCTTGCGTGGCATATCGCTATAGCCACGGCATCCGCCGTATCGTCGGGCTTCGGCGGTTTATCAAGTTTTAAAAGAGAAGTTACCATTGCTATAACTTGCTTTTTCTCTGCTCTGCCGTAGCCTACCACGGCTTGCTTTACTTGCAACGGAGTATATTCGCTGATTTTCACCCCAAGCTTATGAGCTGTGCAAATTATAACTCCGCGAGCCTCGGCAACCGCAATGGCTGTGGTGATATTCGTATTGAAAAACAACTCTTCAATTGCCATTTCATCGGGCTTATATTTTTCAATAATAGCAGTAAGATCTTGCTCTATCATAAGAAGCCGAGCCTCAATATCGGTATGAGCGGGAGTCGTTATAGCGCCAAACGCTAACGGGCGCACGTTTCCTCTTTCACTTTCTATTACAGCCCAACCGACTATTGCAAATCCCGGGTCTATTCCCAAAATTATCATAAAATCTCCAAATAGAAATTCACATAATTATTCATCTTATTCTATCACATATTATCTTGCATGTCAATCTTATTTTAAAATACTTATTTAAAACTTATTTAAAATATTTACTTTACTTTTCCGAAAATATATGGTAAAATGTTTGATATAGGATTTTACCTTGAAAGGAGCTATGATGGAACGAGTACTTTTTAACGTCGGCGACGTTCTTCTTATGAAAAAAAAGCACCCTTGCGGTTCGGATTCTTTTAAGGTTATGCGCGGAGGAACTGACGTTCGCGTGGTTTGCCAAGGATGCGGGCGCGACATATCCGTCGAACGCACTTCTTTGGAAAAAATGATAAAAAGAGTTTTAGCAGAGAGCAAAAAGGATAACTAATATGTATTACTACCTTAACGGAACACTTGAATACCGAGATATAAATACTTGCGTCATTGATTGCGGCGGCGTTGGATATAAGCTTACTGTAAGCCTTATTACCTCGGAGCTTTGCGCATCAAAAATAGGTCAAAAGGTGAAGCTTTTCACATATCTTGCTATAAGAGAAAATGAAATTGAGCTTTTCGGTTTTATCAGCAACGAGGAAAGACTTTGCTTCAACCAACTCATTAGCGTAAGCGGTGTCGGCCCTAAGGCTGCCATGAGTATTCTTTCGATTATGACACCCGATAAGTTTTCCCTTGCCGTATGCACGGAGGACGTTAAATCGATTTCCAAAGCTTCCGGCATTGGCGCAAAGACTGCGGCAAGAATAGTCCTTGAGCTTAAAGACAAAATCTCCAAGGATATGATGAGCGGATCAAATAAATTCGATATTCCCCAAGCGGCTTCCATCGCTCAAAACACAGTTCTCGGCGGAAAGCTTAACGATGCTTTGCAAGCGCTTCTTGTTCTCGGTCTTGATAAAAACACCGCTCTTAACACCTTAAAAGGCATTGATGCAACCGGACTTGACAGCGGAGAAATCGTTAAAGCGGCGCTCAAAAAGCTTAATCAAAAATAAGCGAAAGGATATCGCAACAAATGTTGGAACAAACTAACGAATTTGATTTTGAAAACAGAATCATATCGAACGAATATAATTCTGCGCAAGACGCAGACGTTGAGCTTTCATTAAGACCTAAAACGCTCGAGGAATACGTTGGACAGAAAAAAGCAAAAAACAATCTTAAAGTCTACATTGAGAGCGCAAAGCTTCGAGGAGAACCGCTTGACCACGTATTGCTCTACGGTCCTCCCGGTCTTGGTAAAACAACGCTTTCCGCAATTATAGCAAACGAAATGGGCGTTAATATACGCACAACCTCCGGCCCCGCTATTGAAAAGCCGGGCGATCTCGTTTCCCTCCTCACGAATCTTCAGGACGGCGACGTTTTGTTTATCGATGAAATTCACAGACTTTCACGAAATGCGGAAGAAATTCTTTATCCTGCAATGGAAGACTATGCAATTGATATAATCATAGGGCAAGGTCCCAGCGCAAGCTCGGTGCATCTTTCAATACCGAAGTTTACGCTTATAGGCGCAACTACGAGAGCAGGTCAGCTTACCACGCCTTTGCGCGACCGTTTCGGTGTTATTTTAAAGCTTGAACTCTATACGAAAGAAGAGCTTGCTTCAATCGTTAAGCGCTCGGCCGGAATTTTGGGAATAGAAATCACCGAAGACGGAGCTATGGCGCTTGCCTCCCGTTCCAGAGGAACGCCCCGTATCGCAAACAGACTTCTGAAAAGAGTGCGTGATTTTGCGCTTATCAAGGGCAATGGAGTTATCAGCTCCGAAATCACAAAATACGCTCTTGATGCGCTTGAAATAGACGAGCTTGGATTGGATAGCGTTGACCGCTCCATGCTCGAAGCCATCATAAAATTTTATGACGGCGGCCCGGTAGGACTCGAAACTCTTGCCGCAACAATCGGAGAAGAATCTATAACAATAGAGGATGTTTACGAGCCCTATCTTATGCAAATAGGTTTCCTTTCAAGAACGCCGAGAGGCAGATGCGCAACACGTCTTGCTTACGAACATTTAGGTATTCCTTACATATCGCAAGGAAAGCTTGAATTCAATAATTAAATTTAAAAGAAGCCCGGCAAAAGCCGAGCTTCTTTTTTTAACGTCGAGCAAAACAAGTTTCTGCCCTAAATTATAGTTACGTTTTTTTGATTATTTTCATTTTCGAGAGTATTCAAAGTAAATGAAATCTTCATTCATTTCGAAGTTTGAATTAAGCTCAATCTGATTCCATTGAGCCTCAGTTCCCGTGTAAAAAATATTTGCTGTATCGGGTATTCCCACAAAAGCGTTATCGGCTATCAAGAGGATTCCGATTCCTATAACAACGCTATCAAGCGACTTACAAGACTCAAAAGCACGCTCCGGAATATCACCTGTAAATTTATCGGAAAAGCTAATGTTACGCAAGCGCTCGCAAAACGCAAACGCACCTTTCCCGATTGAAATTAAATTTTCTCCAAACTCAAGTTCCAAAATCTTGGTGCAAGAGTAAAAAGCATTTTCGCCTATTTCAACAACCGTATCAAATATATCAATATCGGCAAGACTGCGAGCGCTCTTGAATGCCGAGTTGCCGACAAATCTGACGCTATCACCGCCGCTAACGCTCTTTATGCTTTGCAAGCTGAAAGCATTGTCGGCAATAATTACGCAATCGTTATTTATTGCAACGCTTTCGGGCGAAGAATCCTCAATCACGGAAATAAGAGCATAAAAGCGATTATCGAGAGTTCCGAGATATTCAAGTTCATTTTCTTGATTAAGCGTAAGATTATCACAACCGGAAAAGGCGTCTTTCTCGATATACTTTAGAGTTCGAGGTAAGATTATTTTTGTAAGACTTGCGCCTGAAAACGCATTGTCAAGAATTCCAACGACCGAAAGTCCTGAATACGTATCGGGAATAAGCACTATATCCTCGTTTCCGGAATAACCGCTTACGTAGTAAGCGTTTTCGATTTTTTCAAAAATGAGATTTTCACTCGGAAACGCAAATTTTGCATAAACCGTCAAATTGGAATAAGGTTCTTTTACTTCAAACGGAATGTTGAAATTTGCATCAAGATACCAACCGCAGAACAGAGCCGTGGAGCTATAGACGTCATAAAGTTGGAAATTTGCATTTTCAATCGTATAAGAGTCGGGATTCAACGGGTTGTTGACGGCATCACCGAGAACGTAGTTGATCTCAAAGTTAATAAGCTCCCACCTTGCGCTTAAGGTTATATCCGAGGAAACGCTGTTCGCAAAATTCCAAGGCTCGTTCAAATAAAACCATCCGAGAAAATTGTATCCGATACGTGTCGGAGTTTCGGGAGCGTTCAGTTCTCCCGACGTTTCAACGCTGCTTACTATATCGTCATATCCAAAATCGAAATTAACCGTGTAAAGAACGGGTTCCGGCGTCGGTTGATTATTAGCGTCGGAATCGGGGTTAGGACTCGGTTCCGGGTTAGGATTTGGCTCAGGGCTAGGAGTTGGATTTGGCTCCGGTTGCGGATCGGGTTGTTCCGGAGTCGGATTCGGTTGCGGCGTCGGCTGTGGATCGGGTTGCGGCTCGGGATTGGGTTGCGGCTCGGGATTGGGTTGCGTTTCCGTTTCGGGTTCTTCGTCGGACGAGCCGCTTCCGTTAAGTTGCCCGCCTTGCTCTATAGGAGCTTTGGGCGGTTCTTGCAATTCTCCATTCGAAATAACGTCAGAAACTGCCGCTCCTTTATCGCAAGAAAGCAAGAGAGCTGAGGTGACGAAAATCAAAAGGAGCAGAAGTCCGATTTTATTAAGCATTATTTCCTCTTAATGCATTTATTGCAGCCATTCTGTCGGAAGCTTTAAATACGGAGCTTCCCGCAACCAGAACGTTTGCGCCTGCGGCTATTGCTAAGGGCGCATTTTTTTCGTTTATTCCGCCATCAACCTGAATATCTATAGATATTCCGAGCTCATTGGCTTTATTTCTTATAGTGTTAACTTTATCAAGCATTTCGGGTATCAACGACTGACCGCCAAATCCGGGCTCTACCGTCA
>JAZRGJ010000086.1:0-4305 GCA_045644125.1 Eubacteriales bacterium
GCTGCATTGTTCTTGTGAAGGATGCCGCGAGCAACTGCCTGGTCTACCTTCTTAACAGCAAGTCTGTAAAGCTCGGAAGCTGGTTCCTTATCACCTGCTTCAACTGCAGTGTTGAACTTTTTGATAGCAGTTTTAAGCTGGCTCTTTACCATCTGGTTCTGAAGAGCTTTGGTCTGGTTAACAAGAATACGCTTTTTAGCCGACTTGATATTTGCCATTTTTATTTTCTCCTTTAAAATTGACAACTCTTGCTATAAAAAACTACGGCTGAGAGGGTCCGACGTTTATCTTCACAAGCTAATTGTTGTTTTCTTAACATACTAGAGCATTATAACATACATTTTCATAAAAATCAAGTGATTTTTCAAAAAAAATAATATTTTTTAAAAAAGGATTGACAAATCAATATTTTTCTGTTATACTTGTAAAGTAATTTGCTTTACACCGTGCTTGGAGGTAGGATATGTTTGAAAAAAATATGCGCCTTTCCTTCTTGTTGGATTTTTACGGAGAGGCATTAGACTCTCACACCAAGGAAATAATGAAGGCCTATTATGAGGACGATTTATCCTTGGCGGAAATTGCGGAAGACGAAGGAATTTCAAGACAGGGCGTAAGACATATCATTAAAAAGGGCGAGGAACAACTTGATTTTTTGGAAAACGCCCTAAAGCTTGCAAAACGCAACGACGAGCTTCTCAAGGCCGCCGATTCTCTTGAAAGGCTCAAGGAAAGTCTTAAGGAAAAATCGACTTATGATTTTCATGATGAAATAGATAAAATCGATGCTATTATCGGCAATATTTTAGGCAAAGGAGTTTGATATGTTCGGGAATCTTACTGAAAAGTTAGCAAATGCTTTTAAAAAGTTCAGGAACAAAGGAAAACTCACCGAAGCTGACGTTAGAGAAGGTATGCGCGAGGTCAAACTTGCGCTTCTTGAAGCAGACGTAAACTTCAAAGTCGTAAAGGATTTTACCAAGGCTGTAACCGAAAGAGCTGTTGGCTCGGAGGTCCTCGAAAGCCTTTTACCTCATCAGCAAATAGTTAAGATAGTTAACGAAGAGCTTATAAAGCTTATGGGAAGCGAAACCGCAAAAATCAACATAAGCCCCAAGCCTCCGACGGTAATTATGATGGTTGGTCTTCAAGGCGCAGGTAAAACCACTCATACGGGTAAAATCGCTTCAATGTATAAGCAAAAGGGTAAAAATCCCCTTCTCGTAGCCTGCGACGTATACCGTCCTGCCGCTATTGATCAGTTAAAAATTGTAGGTGAATCAATAAATATTCCCGTTTTTTCTCTCGGTAGCAAAATTTCCCCCGTTGAAATAGCAAAGGCGGGAGTTGAGCACGCAAAAAAGAACAGAAACGATATGGTCTTTATCGATACAGCCGGCCGACTTCACATAGATGAAGAGCTTATGGGCGAGCTTGAAAAGATAAAGAAAGCGACAAATCCCGCCGAGATCCTTCTCGTTGTTGACGCAATGACAGGTCAAGATGCGGTAAACGTTGCAAAATCCTTCAACGATCTTCTCGATATTTCGGGCGTTGTTCTTACAAAGATGGACGGTGACACCCGTGGCGGCGCTGCGCTTTCAGTAAGATACGTTACCGGAAAGCCCATTAAATTCGTTGGTACAGGCGAAAAAATGGACGCTATTGAGCTTTTCCATCCGGACAGAATTGCATCCAGAATACTCGGAATGGGCGACGTTCTTTCTCTTATAGAAAAAGCCGAGGCTGCGTTTGACGAGAAAAACGCAAAAGAGCTTGAAAAGAAATTCAGAGAACAGACCTTTACCCTCGACGATTTTTTGGTGCAGATGCGTCAGCTGAAAAAAATGGGAAATCTCAATCATCTTCTCGGCATGCTCCCCGGTGTTAACGCAGGGGCTTTAAAGAATGCAGAAATAGATGAATCGCAGATGGCAAGAACCGAGGCTATCATTCTTTCAATGACGAAGGCTGAACGTTTAAGGCCAGAGATAATAAACGGCTCGAGAAGAAAGCGCATAGCTAACGGCTCGGGAACAGCGGTTGAAGACGTCAACAAGCTTTTAAAGCAATTCGATCAGATGAAAAAGACGATGAAGCAATTTTCAGGCATGGGCAAACGCAAGTCGTTTGGCGGCATGCGACTTCCCTTTTAATAAACAATAATAAATAAATAATAATTAAAACATTTTGGAGGACAAAAAAATGGCAGTAAAAATCAGACTTAAAAGACTTGGCGCTAAGAAGGCTCCCTTCTATCGCGTAGTTGTAGCAGACGAAAGATCTCCCCGTGACGGAAAGTTCATCGAAGAAATCGGTTACTACAACCCCCTCACTGATCCCGTTGACATCAAGATCAACGCTGAGAAGGCTACCAAGTGGCTTGCTAACGGCGCGCAGCCCACTCAGACTGTAAGATCTCTTCTCGTAAAAAGCGAAATTATTAAGTAATAATTTCGTCAACAAATAATCGGAAGGACGTAGTTTTAATGGATCTCAAGGAGATACTTACCAATATCGCGCGTGCGATTGTTGACACTCCCGATTCTGTAACGGTTACTGAAACCGTTAACGGTGACGATGTTGAGCTTGTTCTTTCTGTTGCTGAAGATGACGTTGGAATGGTTATCGGCAGACACGGAAAAATTGCCAAAGCAATAAGAAGAATAATGAAAGCAGCGGCGAGTACATGCGGAAAGCGTGTTACGGTAGAAATCAAATAAAATGCTTCTCCGGGTGATTTATGCCCGGAGACATTTTTTATAAAACGTTAGGAGTTCTTGTATGAAAAAATATATAATGGCCCTCGATCAAGGAACGACGAGTTCACGCTGTATTCTTTTTGAGAAAAGCGGTAAAATCGCAAGCATGGTTCAAAGAGAATTTCCGCAGATTTTCCCTAAAGAAGCGTGGGTTGAGCATGATCCTATGACAATCTGGTCAACGCAGATAAGCGTTGCAACCGAGGCTTTGCTCAAAATCGGCGCAAACTGGGACGAGGTTTACGGAATAGGAATCACAAACCAAAGAGAAACAGTTGTAGTTTGGGATAGAAAAACAGGAATTCCAATATATAACGCAATCGTTTGGCAATGCAGAAGAACCGCTGAATATTGCGAAAATTTAAGGCGCGCCGGTTATGAAGAAAAAATCAAAGAAAAAACCGGTCTTCTTCTCGATCCTTACTTTTCGGCTTCAAAATTAAAGTGGATTCTTGATAACGTTGATGGCGCAAGAGAGCGAGCTGAGCGCGGCGAGCTTTGCTTCGGAACTATTGACTCGTGGCTTATATGGAACTTAACAGACGGAAAGGTTCACGCAAGCGACTATTCAAACGCATCAAGAACCATGCTTTACAATATAGTTGAGCTTAAGTGGGACGACGAGCTTCTCGATCTTTTTACGATTCCGAAATCCATGCTTCCCGAGGTTAAGCCATCCGCTTCGGTTTTCGGTTATACGGACAAAAGACTGCTCGGCGCAGAAATTCCCATCGGAGCTGTTGCGGGTGACCAGCAAGCAGCGCTTTTCGGACAATGCTGCTTTGAAAAGGGCGAGCTGAAAAACACGTACGGTACCGGCGCATTTTTGCTCATGAATACCGGAAAAGAGCCTTATATAACGACAAACGGCTTACTTACGACTATAGCTTGGGGCATCGGGGAGGAAGTTTATTACGCAACCGAGGGCTCTGTTTTCGCTTGCGGCGCCGCTGTTCAATGGCTGAGGGACGGATTAAAGCTTATAGAATCAAGCCAAGACAGCGAATACTACGCATCTAAGGTTAAGGACTCCGGCGGCGTTATCGTAGTGCCTGCTTTTCAAGGTCTTGGCGCCCCCTGGTGGGACCCTTACGCACGCGGTATAATTCTTGGAATTACAAGAGCGACGACAAAAAATCATATAATAAGAGCAACACTTGAATCAATGGCATATCAAACGAGTGACGTAATTGATTTAATAGAGCGTTCAACCGGCATCAAAATCACGAATCTCAAGGTTGACGGCGGAGCCAGCGCAAATAAGATATTACTTGAATTTCAATCAGATATACTCGGAGTTACGATTGAGCGGCCGGAGTGCATAGAAACAACCGCTCTCGGCGTTGCTTATATGTGCGGGCTTTCTCTCGGAGTATACTCTTCCACGGAAGAAATAAAAAGAAACGCAAAAAGTGAAATTTTATTTAAACCGAAAATGGATGATGAATGGCGAAGCAAAAATATAAAAACGTGGCGCCGCGCCGTTGAGCGCAGTCTTAACTGGTGCGAAGTCGGATCGTAGCCATGTCGTTCTGTGGGCCAA
>JAZRGJ010000087.1:0-3772 GCA_045644125.1 Eubacteriales bacterium
GATATCGTCAATGTTATCCTCGGTAAACTCAGCAGAGCTTGTGAATGCGAATGCCGAAACCAAAAGGGCAAGCATCAAAGCAACTACTAAAATGCGTTTGGTAAGTTTCATACCGAAATCTCCTTAAAATTACAATCTGCAAAATTGTACTATTTTATTTATAAATATTATAACATTTAGGGGGAGAAAAATCAACTCGTCAATTTAGCAAATTTTTTTATATTATTTTGTTGAAAATGTACAAGTTGCATTTACGCTTCCTGCAAATAAAAGCTTACAGAAACGCAAAAAGGACGCAAAAAACGTTACACGGGGCGCATTTTACCCAAGAAAAAGTTACACGGGGTGCGGTTTACGAGAGAAAAAAGAGGCTTTTCAAAAAATATATCAAAAAACTTCGCCGTCCGTGTTGATTTTTCGACAAATTTATGTTAAAATATCTTTAAAAGCTTTATTATTATAAGGAGCAAGCGATGGGAAAAGGTATTTACACCTATTACAAAGAGCGCCTGATCGAAATCGGCGGAAATAACAAGTGCCTTTATCTTAAAAACGTTGTAAGACGAAGCTCTTACGACCTTGGCCGCATTTTCGAGGGCCGTGACGATAAAGTCAATGATTTCGTGGAGTTTTTGCGTTCTAACAAAAAGTATCCTCTCAGTATCATTTCCAACACGGAAAAGAACGCAATCGTTCAGAATCTTGAAATCAGAGCCCGCCCCACACCTGCCCCCAAATCTTCGGGAGAGCTTTCAACGGAAGATCTTGAAAAGCAGATAAAGCGAGCAGAAAAGGTTTTGCGTGAAGCGAAGAACAAAGCCATACTTCAAGAGATAGATAAGCTCAAAGAGCTTAAGCGTGAAATTGACGAGATAGAAAAGGAAACCGGACGTTACGAGCTTTACGTAGGCTACCCCTTCGTTTTCGGAACTATTTCTCAAGGATTTTCAAAAACCGTTATCAAAGCGCCGCTTCTTCTCTTCCCCGTTAAGCTTGATTTTCCGAATGAAAATACGGTTGAGCTTTCCTTCAACACGGAAGAAAAAATTCGCATAAACCCAGCGCTCGTATTTGCGTATGCGCAGGCAAAGCGCATCGACGTTTCTTCCCTTGAGCTTGAATTTGACGATATTTCCTGCTTCCAGGACGTAAACGCCGTCATTGAATATCTTCATTCGGCGCATATTAAAATCACGCATCTTGCGTCGAAGAACGTTTTTGCTTATTCAAAGCAAAAAGAGCCCGTTGATAAAAACGAGCTTTCGGTAAGATACGCAGCCGTCCTCGGCAGATTTCCTCTTTCAAACTCTATTTATAACGATTATACGCTTCTTGAAAAGAAAAAACTCACGAATGACGCAATCGACGAGCTTCTCAGAACGAAGAAGCCGAAGAAAAAGGCGCAAAAGCGCTCAAAACGTGCCGAGCAGCGCTACAGCTACGTCGTTAAAAATCTTGACTATGCGCAGTCTGAAGTTGTAAAAAAAGTTGACGAAAAAGGAAACATGGTGATTTACGGCCCTCCCGGCACCGGTAAATCGCAAACTATAGTAAACATTATAACGGACGCAATATGCAAGAAAAAGCGCGTGCTCGTCGTTTCCCAGAAGAAAGCGGCGCTTGACGTCGTTTACAACAGACTCGGTTCACTTAACGGCAGAGTTATGTACGTCACCGACGAGGCTAAAGAAAAGAGCGCTTTCTATTCAAAATGCCACACGGCTCACGTTGCAAAGCTTGAAGCGAAGAATCAAAACGTTGACGAGCTTGAAACCAAATACCGTGAAATCCAAAAGAAGATCAAAAACGAAGAAGCTTCGCTCGAATCAATATATAAGCTTCTTTCGGATAAAACGCCGTTTGGTCTTTCCCTTTCGGAGATGTACTCCTCCACGAGTATGCTTGCGAAAAACAGCTCGGAATACGAGCTTTACGAAAAGCTTAAGGAAAACATTCTTATCATGTCGCTCGATTATTCCGATCTTCGAGATGCGCTTTTCGTTATAAGGTCTAAAAACCTTGAAACGCTCTATTACAATTTCATGCAAGCGAAGGAAAAGAATCCCCTTATCGACCATATGCAAGCGGAGCTTGATATACCGACGTTAAGCTACGTTAAAACCGAGCTTCTTGAAATCCAAAAATCCAAAAAGGGCTTCTTCAATACCGCAAAATATCCCTATTACAGACAAGTAATGGCTTATTACGGCGAGCTTTCAAACGAAGAAAACCTTGACGCAGTCGTTTCACTTGTAGCAAAGATGAAATACAAAAAGCGCTCCGAAGCGAAGCACGCTTTCCTTGAAATAAAGTCAAAATTCGTTGAAACGATAGACGCAATCGACCGTTTCCTTAAGGAATACGACTGTCTTAACAAGGTGCTTACAAGCGACGGTTATATTGCCGTTGTCGACAACATTTTAAGAGGAAACTCCTCTTACATAAAGCTTCTTTACGAGGCGTTTGACAACTACATAGAGCACCGTGACTTGACGACGCTTATCGAGGGACTTGACGAAAATCAAATAAATATCCTCAATTTCGCTTACGTAACCAGCAAAAACTACCAGAACTACCTTGATATAATCGATAAACTCGTTGAAATAAGAATTTACCACGAGCTTATAAGCTACGAGGAGTTTGAGAAAGACAATCTTGCAAAAATGCTGGATTTCCAGAACATTACCGCAAGAATTTCAAAGTTGCAGGACGAATCTCTTGATCTGGCAAACAAAATCGCCGAAAAGAAAAGCGATACGGACTACGTCAGCTTCTACAACGAGGCGCCGAACAACAAGGATTATCTTTACGTTATCTCGAAGGAAAAGAAGTACGACCCTATCAGACGGACGATGGAGCTTTACGGAGATTTCATTCTCTCGCTCTTCCCTTGCTGGCTTCTCTCCCCCGAAAACGTTTCAAATCTTTTGCCGCTTGAAAAGAATATTTTTGACGTCGTTATTTTCGACGAAGCCTCACAGGTATTTATCGAGAGCACGATTCCGTCGATTTACCGCGGTAAAAATATAGTCGTTGCCGGTGACTCAAAGCAGCTTCGCCCCTCCACCGTGTTTATGAAACGCTATCTCGGCGCTGATCCTGAGGAAGCGGAGGATAATGCGGCGCTTCACGCGGCGCTTGAGGTTGATTCGCTTCTCGACCTTGCGGTTGCAAGATACGACAGCGCAAACCTTGCGTGCCACTACCGAAGCAATTACAGCGAGCTTATAGAATTTTCAAACCACGCATTCTACGACGGAAATCTTCAGATTGCGCCCAATATTTCAAGAAATACGAAATCAAGCCCTATCGAAAGATATCTTGTTTCCGGCAAGTGGGTTGAAAGACGCAACGAAGCGGAGGCAGCGAAAGTCGTTGAGCTTCTTCGTGAAATTTCAAAGACGAGGAAAAACAACGAAAGCATCGGAATCATCACCTTTAACGCAGAACAGCAATCCTGCATTGCCGACATGATAGATAAAGAAATGTCGAAGGATAAGGATTTCCGTTCATTTATGATAAAAGAAACCCGTCGCGAAGAGGGCGGCGAGGACGTAAGTCTTTTCATAAAGAACCTTGAAAACGTTCAGGGTGACGAGCGTGACATTATCATCTTCTCTATCGGCTATGCCGAAAATGAAGACGGAAGAGTTTATACGAGCTTCGGGTCGCTTTCTGCCGAGGGCGGCGAAAACCGTCTCAACGTTGCAATCACGAGAGCGAAATCCAAAATTATCGTGGTTACGAGTATTGAACCCGAAGCGCTTCGAGT
>JAZRGJ010000088.1:0-1897 GCA_045644125.1 Eubacteriales bacterium
TTATCGGAGTTAACCTTTACAGCCTTATTTCCTCAACCGCGGAATTTTTCGCCTCAATGCTCTTCTGGAGCAACGTTGTTATAGCTATCCTCTATTTCTTCATGAGATACTATATGTACGTTCAGATGGTAACATTCAAGCTTACCGTCTTTAAGATGTTTAAAAACTCGCTTAGATTCGCCCTGCTCGGAATTAAGAGAAATTTCGTTGCCCTTATCGGTATAATTCTCCTTCTCGTGCTTGAGGTTTCACTCCTTTTGGGACTTGGCGGAATCCTCGTTCCTCTGGCGGTTGCGGCACCTCTTGCGATTTTGTTCTCTACGTTTGGTTATATGAAGGTCTATGCTTCTTATTTCAAAATCAAGGATATTATGATAGATCCTTATTACGAGGAGCACCCCGAATTAAGACCTCATTACGATGAGGAAGAGGAAGAGATAATAATGCGAGATGACGTTACAGAGCGCGAAAGACTTGCTGAAATCAAGCGCAGAAACGGAATTGAGGATTAAGGGGCTGTCGCATTTAGGCATAACCGAATAAAAAACAATAAAAAAGAGGAAAACCGTAGGTTTTCGACCTTAATTCAAATAAAATCGCACTTAGTGCAAAAGAGGTACTGTGTTTTTTTACACAATACCTCTTGTTTTTTTATTCGCTTATGCTTAGGCGAGAGTGTATAATCCCAACCCACTCTTAATCCTCAATTTTCAGAGCTTTCGGCACTTAGCGCTCTTGCAAAGTCCTAAATGCGACAGCCCCTTAATTAATTTTCAGCCGATGAGAGTTAAAGCTCATCGAGCGTAGCAAAACTATAACCGAGCTCACGCCATTTTGCTATTAACGTTGGAAAAATCTCGGCATTCGTTTTTGACGTTGGGTGGAAAAGAAATATTCCGCCGTTATGGGTATTATCCAACACTTTCTTAATCGCGCCCTCGGTATTTGGCTGAGCGGCATTATCCCA
Source organism: Eubacteriales bacterium (assembly GCA_045644125.1). GTDB lineage: Bacteria > Bacillota > Clostridia > Oscillospirales > CAG-272 > UBA1740. The sequence continues at coordinate 968 of JAZRGJ010000088.1, forward strand.
ATCGGCATAAGCAAAGCTCCAAAACACGGTTTTATAACCGAGGGATTTTACGCATTTTAAGGCGTGCTCGCTATATCTGCCCTCCGGGAATCTGAAATATTTTGACATTTGGCAACCGACTTTTTCCTCGTAAAGAGCTTCAAGACTAAGGATATTACTTTTTATTTCTTCCTCGCTTGCCGAAGAAAGATTTTTGTGATTTTTTGTATGATTGCATAACAGATGCCCGTCATTCAACATTTCGGTAACCAAATCACAGTTTTTTAATAGGATATTATCAAGGATGAAAAATGCCGCCGGAACATTTTCCTCTCTTAATATCTCAACGATTTTTTCAACGTTTTCGTTAGAATACCCAAGGTCAAACGTTAAATAGATTTTCTTTTCCGCCGAATCGTCGGAAATGCTTGTATCTATAAAATATCCGTCGTATTCATATATGATTTTCTGCTCGTCTTGTATTTTGGGCTGACAGTTGCCGTTTCGCTTTATATACCACGAAAGCTCCGGCTCTGCCGCAAAAGAGCTTAGGGTAAATCCGACAAGCAGAAAAATCACGCAAATAAAAGAAATAATTATTTTCTTCATTATTATTCTCCTTGTATCTATTATTTCAAAAGAGCTTTAGATAATACAAGAGAAAAAATAAAGGATGCCGAAAAGCATCCTTTATAAAAATTACTTATACTTGCGTTTTCTTGCTGCTTCAGCCTTCTTCTTGCGCTTTACGCTGGGCTTTTCGTAGCACTCTCTCTTACGAAGCTCGGTCAAAACACCGGACTTAACGCACTGACGCCTAAAACGACGAAGCGCACTGTCGAGAGTTTCATTCTCTTTTACTCTGATTTCTGCCATCTCTATTTCCCTCCCCTCGCTATGCAAAGAGATACAATCTCAATAATTTACTGAATAATTATATAACAATATTAT
>JAZRGJ010000089.1:0-4937 GCA_045644125.1 Eubacteriales bacterium
TGTTAGCATCGTCAATAGCGTGCTGAAGACGCTTAACTGCGATGGGGTACTCAGCTCTTACGTAAACGTAACCCTTGGTAGCTCCAACTGCGTAACCGCAGATGGTCATAGCCTCGATAAGGCAGTGGGGGTCACCCTCAAGGATGGAACGGTCCATGAATGCTCCGGGGTCGCCCTCGTCAGCATTACAAACAACGTATTTCTGGTCAGCCTTGTTAGGCGCGCAAAGAGCCCACTTACGACCGGTGGGGAATCCTCCGCCTCCACGTCCGCGAAGACCGGAATCGGAAACAACCTTGATAACGTCATCGGGCGTCATTTCGGTAAGAACCTTACCAAGAGCCTGATAGCCGTCCATAGCTATGTACTCATCAATATTGTCGGGGTCGATAACGCCGCAGTTACGAAGAACTACGCGCTTCTGTGACTTATAGAAATTAGTGTCGGAAAGAGAAACGCTTTCAGCAGCCTTTTCAACTATATCGTCGGTAGTTTCATCTCTGTAAACGAGTCTGTCTACGATTCTACCCTTAAGAAGATGCTCTTCAACGATTTCACGAACGTCAGCCTCGGTAACGCGGCTGTAGAAAGTTCCGTCGGGATAAATGATAACGATAGGTCCGAGCGCGCAAAGACCGAAGCAACCGGTCTGAACGAGCTTAACTTCTTCTGCGAGGCCGAAATCTGCGATATTTTTATCAAATGCAGCCTGGAGCGTAAGGCTTCCGGACGAGGTACAGCCTGTACCGCCGCAAATCAAAACGTGTGAACGAATCATAACTTACCTCCAAATCAGTTAGCGTCTGCAACGGTATATTCAGTAACAACGTTGCCGCCCTTTAAGTGTTTTTCAACGACTTCCTTTGCCTTTTCGGGAGTCATTTTAATGTAAGTAACCTTTTCCTTACCTGCTTCGTAAACCTCAACGATGGGTTCAAGCTGGCAAAGACCGATACAACCGGTCTGAGAAACGGTAACCTTTTCGTAAAGGCCTCCGTTGTTAACCTCCTCAACGAGAGTGTTGAGAACCGGACGAGCGCCTGCTGTGATACCGCAAGGAGCCATACCAACTACAACGCGAATTTCACCGGAGCCCTCGCGCAGAATGATCTTACTTCTCATTCTGTCTTTGATTGCCTGTAATTCAGCCAAAGATTTCATTTTTTCTTCCTTTCTAAATTTACATGTTTATATTTGATTTTTATCAAATCGAATTATATTGCTCCGTAAGATTCTCTTCAATCCAAGAAAGGACTTCAAAGCTATCAAGCGGAACTTCTTCAAGAACCTCACGAAGCTCTCTTGTATCAAGTGATACCTCGCCCGATTTCGTTTTGTGAGAAAAGCGGAAATCTATATCGGGGTTTCCTTGTATCAGAGTAACTATAGACGACGTAACGTCGCCAAGAGGTGTGAAGTCAATGTGATTTTTGTAGAACGAAGCGGAAGTGCTCGTTCCGTGATTTTTGGGAAATTCGTCTATATGCTTCGATTTTATCGTCAGCGCTCCTCCAGTTTGCTCCGCGGCAATCTTAAAAAGCGGAATTCCCATGCCGACCTTGCGTGTCGTGCGTGAGGTAGAGAAGGGACTTGCGACGGATAAAAGCGTTTCCTCCGTCATTCCGACGCCGTTGTCCGAAACCGTTATCGTAAGCAATTCATCATCTTCTTCAATAAGAATTTCAACGAGAGTTGCTTTTGCTTTAGTTGAGTTTTTTGCAATGTCAAGAATATTTAAGGATAATTCTTTCATAGCTTAACCCCCAAACGCAATCTTTCTGAGAATTTTAAAAAGCTCGGCTCGAACGCTGTCGGCATCGCCCTCGGGAAGTAAGAAATAATTTTCTTTATCCCGAATTCCTTCAAGAGAGTGCGCGTCCGATGAAACTATAAATCTGTTTTTCGGAATTTCGTAAAGCGCCGCAAATTCGCCGACTTTTTCTTTTGAGTTGATCTCAAAGAGGCGATAAGCCGTATCCTTTGGCACAGTTCCGAGTATCGCAACTATTCCGTTTGCATCACGGTCGATATGCGCAGGATAAGCAATTCCGCCGAAGCTTTTTACGCATGGTAATATTTCTTCAAGCGAGAGGGAGGTCGCATTGGAGAGCAAGAACTCTTCTTTTCCAACTACCTCTTCGTTTTCGTTGAGTATCAGCTGTTCACCGAAAAATTCGGGACGGTTCTTAATAAGTATTCTTTTCGTATAAACGAATTCATCGAATTTGAGAGCGTCGTCAAGCGACTCGAAAAGACAAACGACGTGTATGTCCTCAGCGCTCGTAAGCTCCATTCCCGCAATGGGGATTATACCGTATTTTTCAGCCGCGGCAAAGAATGCCGGGCAGTTTTTGCAAGTGTTGTGGTCTGTAAGCGCAACGATGTCAAGCTCGGAAATCGTCGCCATTCCGGCGATATTGTTCGGAGTGCTGTCGTCGTCGCCGCAAGGGGAAAGGCAGGAATGTATATGCAGGTCGTAATAATATTTCTTCATTATATTATTTCGGAGATCTTTTTCGCAGCCTCGTAGCTTGTAAGCGGCGTTCTTAAAACGTTGATCCCCTTAAGCTTTGCGGCTTCAATAACCTCGTCGTCAAGTGAAACGCCCTCCGCAAGAACTATTGCGGAAATTTCACGGAGCATAGCCACAGCGACTATGTTGACGTTCGTCATAATCGTAACCCAGATATTTCCTTCGCCGGCTTTTCCCATAACCCAGCTTAAAAGATCTCCTACGTAAGCTCCGTCGATTTCCGTATCGGCAGAGGGCATAGTAACAGTCTCAAAGCCTGAGAGAATTGCAAAATTTTCTACGGTCATAATTTATTCCTTCTGTCCTGCGGCTCTATACTTCAGTATAGGACATTCGTCAAGACAAGCGGTATTTTTTACTATATCTTCCGCAAATGCGCGGCAGGTAGGCGCGCCGCACGCGCCGCAGTCCGTGCCGGGAAGAGTTGATTTTAAATTTTGAATATCCGCCATCATTCGCATTGACTCGGCAATATTCTTGCCAAGACGTGAAAATGGACGGTAGGTCGGCAAATCTTCAAAGAGGTAATCTGCCGAAACGTAAGTAGATTCTTCTTTGGAAAGCGAATTTTGCGATATAGGCATAAGTCTTCTTAATGATTGGAGTCTTGCCTTTGCGATAAACGGATTCTGCATAGTCAGAACGCCGCCGACGCATCCGCCGGTGCAAGCGTGAAGCTCGATAAATTCAAGCTGGGGTATGTTTCCGTTTTCTATCTGGTCAAGCACGTGAATAACGTTTTCGATTCCGTCTGCCGCAAGATAGTAATTATTGAATATCGCAGTAGCTTCTCCGCCTGAGCGCGCCCAACCGATTCCGATTCTTCCCGATTCCGAAAGCATCTCGATTTTCTCGTCTTTTTTCATCTTTCCTATAAGCTGAAAATAAACGTCGCTTATTGAAATAACCTCGTCAACCTCGCTTTTGTAGCTGCCGAATCCGTTTTTCACGTAGCTGGCTTTTGCGGGGCAGGGGGATATGAAGCAAACTCCAATATCCTCGGGTGAAAGCTCGGGGTGGTTTTCAAGCGCTCGCCGTCTTGCAAGCTTTGCCGCAATTTCCATCGGCGGAAGCATATGTATTATGTTATCCGCAAGAGATGGGAAACGCAGACTGATAAGTCTTGTAATAACAGGGCAAGCGGAGCTTATCGCAGGCTTTTGAATTCCGTCGGCTTCAAGGTAAATTCTTGTATAAGCCGAAACCAGCTCAGCCGCCTTTGAAACCTCAAAAACGTCGTCAAAGCCGATTTTCAAAAGTCCGTCCAAAACGTAGTCTATATCGTCAAGATTGTCGAACTGACCGTAAAGTGTCGGCGCGGGGAGCGCGATTTTCCACTTGAATCGGTCCATATCCGTGATTTTGCTGCAAACGGCGCGCTTTGCTTTGTGTGGGCAATAGCGTATGCACGCTCCGCAGTCGATGCACCTTTCGGAGTTTATTTTGGCGTGTCCGTCTTTTATGCGTATAGCTTCAGTCGGGCAATGCCTGAGGCAAGTCGTACAGCCGGTGCATTTGCTTTCATCAAGAAGAACCGAATGCTCGTATGAATGCATCGGTAACCTCCTAAAGAGAGATAAGTGACGAAATCGCTGAAAATTAAGGTTTCAGTGTAAGTTCGCCTAAATGTTAATTCGCATAACTATGCGTGTGCCTTCTCCTAAAACTGACGATATTTCCATCGAATCGCTATTCTTTTTCATGTTGGGAAGTCCCATTCCCGCTCCGAATCCGAGCGAACGGATATTATCGGGAGCAGTTGAGAAACCCGCTTGCATAGCCTTTTCTATATCGGCAATGCCGGGGCCACGGTCTTCAAGAACGATTTCAACGTAGTTTTCCGTAACGCTGACCTCGGCTTCGCCGCCGCCTGCGTGGATAACCATATTTATCTCGCCCTCGTACATAGCGATTGAAACTTTTCTTATAGTTTCCGTATCGAAGCCAAGCTGTCTTAAGTTTTTCTTAACCTGAACGGACGCCTGACCTGCGGATGTGAAATCATCGCCTTCTACTTTGAATTTAAAAACAAGCTTCTCACTCATTTTGCGACCTCTTTAATGCCCACAAGTCCGTTAGAATAGAGCAAACCGCAGGTATTATACAAGGTCTTTTCCGTGCTCATCATAACGATGCCGTTCTCGCGAGCGAGATCGAGCATTTCCTGATTGGGCACTTTAGAACGAACGAAGATGATGCAAACCATGTCCATCATAAGTGCGGTTCTGATAACCTGGGGGTTAACAAGTCCCGTGAGAAGAACTGACTGGTCGGTAACGTAAGCGAGCACGTCGCTCATAAGATCACAGCCGAATGCGGAATAAGCGTGTTTTCCGTGATTTTCCTCGCAGCAAAGCACCTTTGCGACGAGCAGTCCTTGCATTTTAGAGATTTTCATAGTGTG
>JAZRGJ010000090.1:0-3959 GCA_045644125.1 Eubacteriales bacterium
TTAGCAGCAAGCTGGCGAGCACGGGACTTGTAGCCCTCATGGTTAAGCTTACCGCCTGCGATGTCGGTGTTTTCAGCGTCGATACCGAAAACGTCGTGCGCGTCTTCTTCGTTTGAAATGCAAACGTCAACGTATTTGCAAAGCTCGGTCATAGTCTTGTTAGCTTCCTCACGGCTCCAGAGCTTCTTTCTGAAGTTAAGGTCGCAAGAAATCTTAACGCCCTTTGCTTTAGCAGCTTTACAAGCGTCAAGGCAGATGCCTGCAACGGTGGGGTTAAGAGCGGGCGTGATACCGGTAAAGTGGAACCAGTCAGCGCCGTCGAAAATCTTGTCCCAATCAAAATCTGAGGGGCTTGCCATAGCTATTGATGAGTAAGCTCTGTCGTATATAACCTTTGAGGGACGCTGAGATGCGCCCTTTTCATTAAAGTAAATACCTACTCTGTCGCCGCCGCGAACTATCATAGAGGTGTCAACTCCGAATCTGCGGAGGGAGTTAACTGCGCTCTGGCCAATCTCGTGCTTGGGGAGCTTGGTAACGAAAGCGGAATCAAGTCCGTAGTTTGCAAGGGAAACGGAAACGTTAGCCTCACCGCCGCCGTAAACAACGCCGAACTTGTCAGCCTGAGTAAAGCGGAGATAACCCTCGGGAGCAAGGCGGAGCATAATTTCGCCAAATGTAACAACTTTCTTCATTTTTAATAAAATCCTTTCGGTTTTTTAATTTTTTAATTTAGTCTTGCATATATTTTACCATATATCAAATGGAAAAATCAATAGAATAACGTAATTTTTAGATAAGCTTACGCCTTAATTTCTTCGGCGCACGCACGGCACACTCTTTTTCCTTTGAAGTCGGAAAGCTCGGATGAGCCGCCGCAGAAAATGCACGAGTCCTGATATTTGGTTACGATAATTCTTTCGTTTTCAACGAAAATCTCCACGGGAGAAGATTCGCCGATTCCCATTTTCTTGCGCATTTCCTTGGGGATTACAAGTCTGCCAAGCTCGTCAATATTTCTGACAATTCCGGTTGATTTCATAAAATTCTCTCCTTTTTTCAACGATTTAACAAGATTCGGTGCGGCGAAAGAGGCGGGATTTTATAGCTTGTTTTACGGCTTTATTGCCGTTTTACGTAATAAATCGATGCGATATGCGCTCTTTCGACATTTAAATTTTACCATATAATATAACTCTTGTCAATAGCATTTTGGAAAATTTTGGCGAAAATAGGGGTTGGATATGAGCTCTTTTGAAACGGGATTTCGCTTTGATTTTTACCGTTTTCTTCCACCTGCGGTAAAGCGAGAGCTTGACGGAATTTTGTTAAGCTCCGATTTCTCACCGTCCGAAATCCATTTAAAAATCGGAAAAGCATCCTCTATTATTATTGGCGGCGAGAGAATGAATTTATCCGCCGCGCTCAGCCGAGAGGATATTGAAAAAGTATTTAATGCGATAACCGAAAACAGCCTTTACGCCTATCGGGATTCGCTTTTATCGGGCTATATTACGCTTAGCGGCGGCGTGAGAGTCGGAATTGCGGGCGAGGCAAGATACGACTCCGGGAAAATCGTCGGAATATCGGCCGTCAGCGCTGTTTGTTTCAGGATTCCGAGCTCGGAAAGCTCGTTTAAGGAGGAGCTTTTGTCTGCCTTCAATGCGGCAAAATGCGGGCTTCTTATATATTCTCCGCCGGGCGCCGGAAAAACGAGCGCGCTTCGCGCTTTGGCTAAAATTCTCGGAGGCGGCGGGGATGGAAAAAAGCTTGCCGTGATAGATGAGCGGCTTGAGTTTTTGCCGGAGGAATATTATGACACGAGGGTTGATTTGCTTCGTGGCTACAAGAAAAAAGACGGACTTGAAATAGCGCTGCGCTCTCTTGCGCCTGAGGTTATAATGGTGGACGAGATAGGCTCTGAAGATGAAGCCGCCGCCATGCTTTCGTATCTTAATTCGGGTGTCAAAACGGTTGCAACGGTTCATGCGGAAAGCTTCGACGAGCTTTACAAAAAGAAGAATATTCGAGCGTTTTTTGAGTACGGAGTTTTCGACGTATTTTTTGGGCTTCGGCGTTGCGGTAGAGAATTTTTCTGCGAGGTAAATTTTCGAGATGCTTAAATTTATAGGGCTTATTATGATTGCCGCGGCGGGAATTTTGCTGTCGGGTGAATACGAAAAAAATCAGAGAAAAAGGCTTTCTGAATTTTTGGAATTCGTAAGGCTTTCGGAGCATATAAGGCTGAAAATTTCGTGTTTTCTTTCGCCAAAATCGGACTGGCTTCCTGACTTTCGCTCGGAGCTTTCTACCGTTTCCGAATTTTTGACTTACGCCTCGAAGAATTCGCTTTCGGATAGCTTCGCTGCCATTCGGGATAAGCTCTCGCTTGGGGAAGAGCGTGAAATTTTCGAGCGGCTTTTTGCATCGCTCGGCAAAACCTATAAGGATGGGGAAATAGAGCTGCTTGACGGAATAAAAGCGGAGCTTGACCGAGAGCGTGAGCGGCTTTTTCCCGAGTGCGAAAAGAACGTAAAAACGGTGAAAGTTTTATCGGCGGCAATCTCGCTCGGACTCATTATTCTCTTAATATAAGGTGAAATATGGATATATCTCTGGTTTTTAAAATAGCGGGGCTCGGAATGGTGGTCGCCGTGTCGTGTCAGATACTTTCAAAGCTTGGAAAAGATGAGCAGTCAAGCTTCGTTTCGGTTGCGGGAATTATTGCGGCGCTTCTTCTTCTCATAGAGGAAATAGGCTATCTTTTTGAGGCGGTGAGGGGCGTTTTCGGCTTATGATAAATGCGTGCTTTCTGGCTCTCGTTTTGAGCATTTCTCTCGTGCTTTTAAAAAATCTCGGATGGCGGGGCGCGCCCGTTTTCGCATCCTTGGGCTTCGTCCTTATTCTTGGGGAAATCAGGGGATTTTTCTCTGAGATAGCTAAGATTTCATTCACCTTTGAGGCCCTTGGGGAAAGCGCCGAGGCCGTCTTTAAAATAATAGGAATCGGGTATCTTTTCGGCATATCCTCGGAAATTTGCCGTGAGCTTGGCGAATCGGGCGTTTCCTCGGCGCTCTCGCTTGTCGGAAGATTTGAAATAATTGCCGTAGCTCTGCCTTTTATTGCGGAAATTTTTTCCCTTGCGCTCTCGCTTGTCGGATAGAAAGGATAATGATGGGAATTTTTACAAGGCTTTTCAAAATCGCATTTTACCCACGGGCACTTTCCGGAAAAAGCGAGTGGGGGACGGACTTCGTCGAAGAATTTGAGAAAATAATTCCGGAAAATGCGAATCTCGGAGAGGACGTGCTATCGGGCGTCGGTGTTGACAAGCTGTTTTCCGAGATTTTGGGGATAGCGTCGTCGCATACGGGCGAGGTGGTCGAGTTTTTTCTATTGCTTCTCGGCATAGGTCTTTTGTCCTTGCTTTCCGAGATTTCCTCGGAGCTTTTCGGCTTGCGTCTTTATTCAGCCGTGCGAGCGGGGGTTTCGGCAATAGCGGCGCTTCTTATATTCAAAAGACTTGAAGCCATCGTTTTTTCTGCAGGCGAAAGCCTTGATTCGATTTCGGGATTTTTCTCATCTCTCATTCCTATAATAACGGGAATTTCGCTCGCCTCGGGCGCGGCGGGCTCTGCCGCAATTCAAGCCGTCAATATGAATCTAACGCTCGCTTTTTTGGGAAAGATTTCGTCGGAATTTCTTATGCCGACGGTTTTTATGATTTTTGCCCTGGCGCTTACCTCATCCGTCGGCGACGGAGGCGCAAGGGGACTTGCAAAGGGCGCAAAAAGCGTTTTTCTTTGGACGCTTGGTATAGTTTCGAGTATTTTGGTCGCTTCAATATCAATGCAATCCTTTCTCGCAAGCTCGCGTGACAGCGCCGCATTGCGCGCCGCAAAATATGCTATCTCGGGCTCAATTCCCGTCGTCGGCTCAACCGTTTCGGGCGCGCTTTC
>JAZRGJ010000091.1:0-4253 GCA_045644125.1 Eubacteriales bacterium
TGCTAAATCCTATGCGCCATCTGACCTTATCGGTAAAAAAGTTGCCATTATCGCAAACCTTAAGCCCGCAAAGCTTTGCGGAGTTGAAAGCCGCGGAATGCTTTTGGCTTCCGGAGAGGAAGACGTTAAGGTAGTATTCCTTGATAAGTCAGCAAAGAACGGAGATAGAATCCACTGATGAAGTATTTCGATTCCCATGCGCACTATTATGACGAGCGCTTTGGCGAGGAGCTTCAGGGAGGCGCCGATGATCTCATCGGCGCTCTTCTTACGGACAGCGTTTCCTATATTATCAACGTAGGAACAGCGCCTAAAACCTCACGCCTCGCAGTCGAGCAGGCAAAAAAATATGAAAATATGTATACCGTAATCGGAATCCATCCCGGCGATTGCCAATATCTTGATATGCCTTTTGAGGATGCGATTGCCGACACCGAAGCGCTTATTCTTGATAAATCGAATAAATGCGTTGCCGTTGGCGAAATCGGACTTGATTATCATTATCCCGATACCGATAAGGAGCTTCAAGCGCGCTATTTTGAAGCGCAAATGACTCTTGCGGAAAAGCTGAATCTTCCCGTCGTTATACACGATAGAGATGCTCACGGTGACGTTATGGACGTTATAAAAAGGCATCCCAAGGTGCGTGGCGTGCTTCACAGCTTTTCAGGAAGCGCCGAAATGGCAGAAGAGCTCGTCCGTCTTGGCTATATGATTTCTTTTTCGGGAACTTTAACCTTTAAAAATGCGAGAAAACCGCGTGAGGCGGCGCTTCGTATACCGAAAGAAAATATACTTATAGAAACCGATGCTCCTTATCTTGCCCCTCATCCCGAAAGAGGAACGCTCAACCACTCGGGAAAGCTTGTTTATACAAACAGAGTTTTGGCGGAGCTTCTCTCACTTTCGGAAGAGGAAACGGCAATTTTAACAGAGAATAATGCAAGGAAGTTTTTTGGAATATGAAAAAAGGAATGTGCATAGCCTACGAGGTAGGGGATGGGCTTTATATAAATATCACCAACAGATGCTCTAACCGCTGCTCGTTTTGCATAAGAAATAACGGCGACGGCGCATACGGCTCCGACAGTCTTTGGCTCGAAAGAGAGCCGAGCGTGGAAGAAATTCTTAAGGCGGTTTTTGAAAAAGATTTAAGCTCTTATTCCGAACTGGTTTTTTGCGGATACGGTGAGCCGAGCTATCGCCTTTCAGATGCTGTGGCGGTTGCTAAAGTTATTAAAGAAAAATATCCGGACGTAAAAATAAGAATAAACACAAACGGCCAGTCTGATTTGATTTTGGCATCTGATACAGCGCCCTTATATGCTGAGGCGTTCGATTCCGTTTCAATCAGCCTTAACACGTCAAATGCAGAAAAATATGACAAAATGTGCCGCCCCGTGTATAAATTAGAAGCCTTTGAGGCAATTCTCAAATTTGCGGAAAATGTAAAGAAATATGTGCAAAACGTGGCATTTTCCGTCGTTCGTGAATTTCTTAAGGAAGAAGAGCTCGCCGAATGTTTTAACATCTCGGAAAAGCTCGGAATTCCCTTGCGTGTAAGAACTTATATCCCTGCTTAACGCTCTTGAAAGCAAGAGTTTTTAAAGCCCTCCCTTGCCTTTTCGGCAGAAAAAAGGGAATTGAACATCATAAGAGTTGAGGTGGGGCTTCTCGTAATATCAAAGCTTACACCCATATAGCCAAGCTCGCCTAAAAGCTCGAGCTTGGCTTTCGTATTTTCGGGGGTAGGGAAGCTTACGGAGATTTCCTCCTCTTTTCCGCCGCTGTAACGCTTTAATTTAAAGCGCGCCCTTTTCGTCTTTTCGCAATATTCCGGCTCAATGCCTCTTAATATTATAAGCTTTTCAATTTCGGAAAATTCCACCGCGCGATCGCCGAAATATATCGGAGAAAATAAGTCGAATAAAGTTTTTTGGCACCCGCACTCATTCGCAAATCTTTTTATGAGAGCTTTTTCGCAGGACTCAAAATCATCGTCGGCCGACGCAGCTTGCGATTCGTAATTAAGAAGCGAAACGTCTGCGATGCCCGAAAGCTCACGGTAAGCGTCTGAGTCCCCGTTTCCGTCAATCTCCAAATGAAGCTCAAGCTCGGATTTTGAAAGCTTTTCTTTGAATGACGTTAAAAATTCCGAAAATTTCTTTTCTTTATAGCATCTTGCCGCAAGCGATATTGCGAAAAAGCCCTCGTTTTTGGCAAGGGAAATTAAAGTATCGCAAAAATCTTTGTTGACAAGCTCTGCAAGAGGCTCTTCCGTGAAAACTCTTAAAACGGGAAGAGCCCCCTCTTTTTTTGCCGTTTCGAGCGCATTTTCATAGTCGAAAAGCTTTATCAGCCGCCGTCTTTCCCATTTCAGAGCGGCAAAAGTTATATAGGTGAGATAGGGTAAATAAAGCGAAAGCCTATCTTTCGCGCAGTCCTTTGAAAAATATCCGTTCACAACTGCGTTGCCGTATTCGTACGGCTCGTATTTTATTGCAAGAATTTGTCCGGGATAAATTTTGTTGCCGCCCATAAGCGCAGGATTGTTGCGCTTCAGCTGATTTTCGTCCGTCCCGAATCTTTGCGCAATGGAATTTAAGCTATCTCCACCGCGCACGGTGTAGCTTCTCATAGGCGTCAATATAAGAAGCTTTTGCCCGGGATAAAGTCTGTCTGGTGTGATAAGGGCGTTGTTTTCGATAATTTTTGCAGGGGGAACTGAATAGCTTCTGGCGATTTTAAATATCGTATCTCCCTCTTTAACAGTATGAATTCTCATGAGCTATCCTTTCTTTTGATATATTATATTTTATTCTGCGGAGTAATTTTTGTTAAGCGTGGAAATAATAGGTATACGCTAAAATTGAAAGGTGGTAGGCAATGGTAGAAATTAAAGAAATACGCGCGATGGAAATTATCGATTCGAGAGGAAATCCGACCGTTTCTTCGGAGGTTATTCTTTCCGATGGAACGGTAGGGGCGGCATCCGTTCCGTCAGGGGCGTCACGTGGGAAAAACGAAGCTATGGAAAAACGGGATAACGATAGCTCCCGATATTTCGGTCGAGGCGTTTTATCCGCTGTGAAGAAAGTAAACGACGTTATCTTTCCGGCTCTTGTAGGAATGAGCCCGTTTGAGCACGAGGAAGCGGATTCCGTTATGATAGCGCTCGACGGAACGTATAATAAATCAAATCTCGGAGCTAACGCAATTCTTTCCGTGTCTTTGGCTTTAGCAAGAGCTGCGGCGCGCTCGTTGGGGCTTCCGCTTTATAGATACCTGGGCGGCGCTTTGGTTAAGAAAATGCCCGTTCCGATGATGAACGTATTAAACGGAGGCCTTCACGCATCAAATAACGTTGAAATTCAAGAATTTATGATAGTTCCCATAGGCGCTGAAAGCTTTTCGGATGCGGTAAGAATTTCTTCGGAAATCTACGGAGTCTTGAAAAAGATTTTGAAAACGCAAAATTTATCAACGGCAGTGGGCGACGAGGGCGGCTTTGCGCCTAATCTGTCTTCGGACGAAGAGGCAATAGAGCTTCTTATAAAAGCGATAAAGGAGTGCGGCTACTCACCGGAATCCGAGGTTAAAATAGCGCTTGACGCCGCCGCAAGCGAGTGGTACGACGGAAAAGAATATTATCTTAAAAAGCGAGGAAAAATATACAGCTCCGACGAGCTTGTTGATTATTTCGTATCTCTTTGCGAGCGCTATCCCATAATCAGCATTGAAGACCCCGTTGCCGAGGACGATATGCGAGCTTGGGAGAGGATAAGTAAAAAGCTTTTAGGATGCGGCGTTGAGCTTGTGGGAGATGACCTTTTCGTAACCAATTCTGATAGAATTTTGGACGGATTTTCAAGAAAAATCGCAACCTCCGTCCTCATAAAGCCAAACCAGATAGGAAGCCTCACCGAAGCTTATGAAGCCGTGTCTATTTCAAAGGCGCTCGGATATAAAACCGTGATGTCGCACAGAAGCGGAGAAACGGAGGACACGTTTATCGCCGATCTTGCCGTGGCGCTCTCTTGCGATTTCGTAAAAATGGGCGCGCCGTCCCGCGCGGAAAGAACGTCCAAATATAATAGACTTATGAAAATTGAAAGCGAAATATTCGCCGCAAGCTACGGTTTTTATTAAATATTATTATGGGGGCAGTTTTTTGCCCCCAAAGTCTTGCAAAAGATACTTAATTATGTTATACTCATTATGTATAAGTATAAGTATAAGTATAAGTATAAGTA
>JAZRGJ010000092.1:0-4253 GCA_045644125.1 Eubacteriales bacterium
GACCTCACGCGCAAGAGCTTCGCCGCCGCGACCGCCGTCAGCCCAGACGGTAGAAAGGACTACGTTTACTCCAAGAGCCTTGCACTCGTTTATGATAAACTCGATCTCTGCATCCGTATCGGTCGGGAATCTGTTGATTGCCACGACAGAGGGAAGCTTATAAACGTTCTTAATATTGGATACGTGGCGAAGAAGATTGGGAATACCGAGGCGAAGCGCATCAAGATTTTCTGAGCCAAGCTCGGTTTTTGCAAGGCCACCGTGCATTTTAAGCGCTCTTACCGTTGCAACGACTACTACCGCAGAGGGCGTAAGAGACGCCATTCGGCATTTTATATCGAGGAATTTTTCAGCGCCGAGATCTGCGCCAAAGCCTGCTTCCGTAATTGCATAGTCCGCCATTTTCATTGCGGTTTTCGTTGCGATAACGGAGTTGCAGCCGTGAGCTATATTTGCGAAAGGACCGCCGTGAACGAATGCCGGAGTTCCTTCAAGCGTCTGAACGAGGTTGGGCTTCATAGCGTCCTTAAGAAGCGCCGCCATAGCGCCCGCCGCCTTCAAGTCACCTGCTGTTACGGGCTTTTCGTCGTAAGTGTAGGCAACGATTATTCTCGAAAGTCTGTCTTTAAGGTCGGAGATGGAATTTGAAAGACAAAGCACCGCCATTATTTCGGAGGCAACCGTTATATCGTAGCTATCCTCACGGGGAACGCCGTTTACTCTGCCGCCAAGTCCGTCGGTAACGAAGCGAAGCTGACGGTCGTTCATATCAACGCATCTGTGCCAGGTTATTCTTCTCGGATCAATATTCAAGCTGTTGCCCTGATAAATGTGGTTATCAAGCATTGCGGCAAGAAGATTGTTAGCAGCTCCTATTGCGTGGAAGTCACCCGTGAAATGAAGATTTATATCTTCCATAGGGATTACCTGAGCCCATCCTCCGCCTGCGGCGCCGCCCTTTACTCCGAAAACGGGGCCCAATGAAGGCTCTCTTAATGCAACCGCTACGCTTTTGCCTATTCTTTTCATGCCGTCAGCAAGACCTATCGTGGTCGTGGTTTTACCCTCGCCGGCAGGAGTGGGAGTTATTGCTGTCACGAGAATAAGCTTTCCCGTTTTAGCATTTTCTCTATCGGAAAGGAGCGAAAGGTCAAGCTTTGCCTTGCTTCTTCCGTAAAGTTCAACGTATTTTTCGTCAATTCCCGCAGCCTTTGCAATATCCATTATGTATTTAGGTGTGCAAGACTGAGCTATTTCAATATCGGTCATCATTTCGTGGGCCTCCCGAAGTTAGTTTTATTCCATGATAATTATACTATATATAAATTTGAATGTCAATATTATATATATTTTTATTTTTATTGCGCGCAAATTAAGGGGAAATATTTTTGAAAAAGCTATTGACAACGGCAAAAAACAGTTGTATAATATAGTGTACGACTTTAGGGGAACATAGCCTAAACTATGCCCAAACGTCGAAAAAGACTATTTTATCCATAGTCGGGAGGTATTCCGTGAAGCTTGATTTGAGGCCCTTGTTAAACGGCGACAGACTGTTGACATTCGATTACGAGCTTATGATTGATACCTATCCCGAAGATACGACGAGCTTCCTTTACGGTGTCAGTTTTCCTTCTCCCATGAAGGTCTATGGCGACATTACCAACACAGCCGGGTATATGCGTATGCAGCTTCATATGTCGGTAGATTACCAAGCCGAATGTGCAAGATGCCTCACGCCTGTTAACGGCAGTTTCGCACTTGACCTTGAGAAAACTGTTGCAACGAAAGATATGCTCCCCGATCTTGATGAAGACAGATTGGATGACTATGCAATAATCGAAGACGGTTTTCTTGATATGGACGAGCAGCTCCGCGAACAGATGGAGATGGAATTCCCTATAAGATTTCTGTGCCGCGACGATTGCTTGGGACTGTGTTCAAAATGCGGCAAAAATTTGAATGAGGGTGAATGCTCGTGCGAGAAAAAAGAAATCGACCCGCGCCTTCTTCCGCTTCAGAAATTGCTGGAAGAAATGAAAAAAAATAATAAAGATATATGAGAATGCGTTTTGGCAGACTCACTTAGGAGGAAATCACAATGGCAGTACCAAAGAGAAAGGTTTCTCATTCGAGAAAAATGAAAAGACGCTCCAGTGTTTGGAAGCTTGAAAACCCCACCAACATCGTAAAGTGCCCCCAGTGCGGCGAGTACAACAGAGCTTACCGCGTATGCAAGGCTTGTGGCTACTACAAGGGTGTTGAGGTTGTTGCAAAGAACACCGAAGCTAAATAATTCGGACATAAATAAAAGCGGAAAGTTTGTTGCTTTCCGCTTTTATTTTTTTATTTTAAAAATTCAAGAACGTCGGCTACCGTGGCGGCAACGTAATTAAATCCCGCGGCTTCGATTTCCTCTCTCTTTCCGTGACCGTAAAGGACTCCCAAAGAATCAATACCTACGATTTTAGCGCCCTCGGCATCAAAAACTCTGTCACCGACGAGTATGCATTTGTCTTTATCGGGGCAACCGACGGATTTCAGAGCGTAGTCTAAAACCTCGCATTTTTTATCGCGCGCTTTATCGAGAGTTGCGGTGCTTATAAAGTCGAAATATTTCGCTAAATCAAAAAGACGAAGCACCTTGTTTGCTACTTTTTCGGGCTTTGAGGTTGCAACTACGAGCTTCTTGCCGGAATCCTTAAGAGATAAAAGCAAATCTGGAATTCCGGGATATAAATCGTTTTCACGCCAGCCGTAAACGTCGTAAAACTCTCTGAAAATCCGCAAAGCTTCGGCGCACTCGGCGTCGCTGAATCCAAAGCATTTTTTCCATTCGTCAAAAAGCGGCGGCCCGATAAATCGCTTTAAGCTTTCAGGGCTTTCGTATTTCACGCCAAGCTTATCAAAAGCATATCTAAATCCCGCAACAAGACCTCGCTCGGGATTTGTCAACGTGCCGTCAAGATCGAATGCTATAACGTCGTATTTTTTCACACGTCCCATACCTTTCAACTGTAATTTTCCGATATTTCCCGAAGTAAAAGCGCAAATTCCCGACGCACGCTATCGGGGGTAAGTATTCTCAAGTCACTTCCGAAGCCAAGCACCCATGCGAAGAAATTAGGGCTTATTATAAGTCGAATAGTGAATTTAAAGCCAAATTCCGTTTTGATAAAATTAAGCTCCGCGCCAAAGCGGTCAATCATAACTCCCGCCAACTTTTCTTTACATTCAAGCGTAACAAGCTCTTCTTTTCCGCCGTACATTCCAAAAACTTTTTTCGAATAATCCGCTGGGTTGAATTTTTGTATTCGCTCGTCAGCTTTTGCATCTTCGGAAACGACCTTCGCCCCTTGCATTTTATCAACACGGAAGTTTTTAACCGTATCTGCCTTTTCATCAAGCGCTACAAGATAATAATTTTCATCATTCCACAAAAGCGCCGAGGGTGTTACGACGTAAGGCTCGCCGCCATTTCTTAAAACCTTATTTTTGTTGCTATCGTAGTAGAAATATTTAAACGATAGCTTTTTCTTTTCGTTAATAGCTGCGTGTATCGCATCTATGCTATATAAGGTTGCGTTGTTTTGAGTTTTAATTCTGTCCTCTACGTAAACCTGACGGGAAAGCTCGTGCGAGCCGTATCTACCTGCGAATATTTCAAGCTTTGAAATTATTTCCCTACTTTTCCCGACGGTTATGAATTTTGAAGACTCAACGGCGTCAACCAGCATCTTAAGCTCCGGCAGCTCGAAAATTCTGTTTTCAAGCGTGTATTTAGGAGGTCTTGTCGGAAGCTTTGATATTCCAAAGCCTAAGTCCTCAAGGACCAAAAAATCATCGTATATACTTTTTCTCTCAGCCTTTATCCCCATCTCGTCAAGGCGCTCTATTATTTCATTGATGGAAAGCCCGTGATAATCGTCACTCTCACGTATAAGCATTTCAAGTATTCTGAAAAGCTTTTGCTTTTGTTTTTCGCTTTTTGCCATTTTGCATCTCCTTGCTGTACAATAATGCGTACTGCAAGAATAGTATATTACAAATTGACGGAAAAGTCAATATAAAATGTCGCGCAAAATAGTTGCGCTTAAAATCGGGCGTAAAAAACTAAAATGCAAAGCAAAGCTTTGCTTGAAATGACGGCAAGCCGTCATGAAATGCTCGCTTTGCGAGCTTGAAATGCCCTTTAGGCATAAAAAAAGCCCTACTTTCGTAGGAGATCTCATATATAGAAAGGCATTTGCCTT
>JAZRGJ010000093.1:0-3726 GCA_045644125.1 Eubacteriales bacterium
TTGAGCCCGTGCTCGTTTCCTTGAGGACGGACAGATTCGCATATTTTGAGGGCGAGGAGCTTTCGGTTGAAGCATACGTTGCGAACGACACGAAAAAATGCGGCAAATATACCCTCGTTTACGAGTGCGACGGCATGACGGGTAAGGCGGAATTTGAGCTTACGCCATGCGACGTTACTTACGTTTCAAATCCCCGCTTAACACTCACGGCAAACGAAAGACGCGCCCTTACCCTTAAGGCGATACTTCTTGACGAAAACGGTGAAGTTGTAACGCACAATTCTATTGATTTTGAAGTTTTCCCGAAAGTAGATTTGCCTAATGAGAAGAACTGTGATATAATATATCTTGACACTCCCGGCGAATACGAAATCGCAGGCAAAAAAATCACCGTCAAGCGCTCCGCTATGCTTCCCTTGCACTTCGTTTCAAGAGATACGGGGCATAAGGCTGTCGAGGGCTTTCGTGAAAAGGATTTCGCATATTGGTACGACGAAAATGCCGATATGATAACTCCCATTGCAGAAAACACCTTTACTCTTGACGGCGCGACACCGATTTTAACAAGCGCAAACACAAACGAGCACGGCAAATGGCAAAAAGAGCTTGCGTGCGCAGAAATCCGTGACGGCGGCAAACGTTATATAATCACGACCGTGGATTTAAGAAAAGAAAACCCGGCGGCAAAAATATTCTTAAAAAATCTTTATGAAGCTTAAGGAGAATGATATGGAATTTCAGGTAAAAAGCACAAGTGAGCTTTTTGAAGCTCTTGCGCAAAAGGGCGAAAAGAAAATTTTCGTTAAAAAAGGTACTTACGAGATAGAAAAAACCATTTTTCTTGATAGTGACACCGAGATTATCGGCGAAGAGGGCGCTGTTTTCTGGGGCTCGAGAAGAATAAGCCTCAAAGACATTACCCCCGACGGAAAGGTTTATAAAATCAAGCTTTCCGATTACGGAATAGACGACCTCGGCGCTTTCGGCCTTGGCCCTTACCGCGATTTCTGGAAGGACTACGATATTCCGAAGCCCCATATGGACGACTACGGTCCGTCACTTGAGCTTTATTTCGGCGCTAAGAAAATGAATCTTACGCGCTACCCCAAAAAAGGATTTTCTTACATAAAAGAAGCGGTTGGTACTACCGGTGAGCTTGATCCTCACGGCAGAATGCGCTCGCGCCTTGAAGGACTTTTCATTCCTTTTGACCATAAACCTTTTCTTGAAAACGACGTATCCGAAATGCTTCTTGTCGGCTATTGGAACTGGGACTGGGCTACTCAGCGCCACTTAGTTGACAGCTACGACAAGGAAACGGGTGTCGTTAAGGTTAACGAGCCTTACCACATTTACGGCTACGTAGGAAACGGAACAGGACACTACTACGCGCTTAACGTAAAGAGTGAGCTTAAGTGTCAGGGTGACTGGTACATAGACAGAAAGCGCGGCGAAATTTATCTCATTCCTTTTGCAAATCAGACTTACGTTGACGTTACTCTTGCCGAAAATATGTTCGAGGCAACGGGAAAATCGAATATCAAGATTTCGGGCATTTCCGTTATGAAGTGCAGAAAGAGCGCGTTTAAATTCCTTGACTGCGACAACGTAACACTTGAGGGCGCGACGGTTACAAACGTTGGCGCATGGGCGGCAATTGTTGACAGATGCACGAACTCCACCGTTACGGGCTTCAGAATTTCAAGCGTTGGCGGCGGCGGAATTTCCCTCTCGGGCGGTGACAGAAATACTCTTACCCCCTCAAATAACGTTGCAAGCTACAATATTATAACCGACGTTGCAACCTGGCACAAAATGTGCCTTGCGGGAATTGAGATAAACGGCGTTGGCGTAACCGTTTCGCACAACAAAATTCACGACGTAGTTCACTCAGCTATAATGTGGCAAGGAAACGACCACGTTATCGAGTATAACGAGATTGCAAACGCAAGCTACGAGGCAAACGACGCCGGCGCAGTTTACGCAGGCCGTGATTACACCTGCCGAGGAACTATCATAAGATATAACTACATTCACGACCTTTTCGGCTACGAGGGAAAAGGTTGCGCAGGTCTTTATTTTGACGACGGACTTTCGTCAGCCGAGGTTTACGGAAATACCTTCGCGAATATCACCAATATGGCAATTCTCCTTGGCGGCGGACGCGATTTCAACGTTCACGACAACTACTTCTTTAATTGCGGCGCGGCAATGACGCTTGACGACCGCTATTTCACCTGGGCAAAGAACTCGCTTAGCCCCGACGGAAATCTTATGAGGCACCTTCACGAAGTTCCCTACAGAAGCGAGATTTGGAAGAATAGATACCCCGAGCTTTACACAATTCTTGACGACGAGCCGAGAGAGCCGAGAAACAACCGCTTCACAAACAATACGATTATCGGCGGCGGCGGAGTTCGCATTGCAAAGCGCGAGGGCTTTGAAGATTTCCTTTATCACAAGGGCAACGTCTTAAAAGCTTCCCCGCTTGTCGGAATCCCCGTAAAAGTTCTCCGCTCCGAAGCTACGGAATATATTGATTTTTCAAATGACTGACACTAAAAAAACGGCGAGAAATTCTCGCCGTTTTTTGTTTTTTTATTATTCTTAGGGAACGTAATTATAATGAATTGTTGCGCCGGTGAGATAAGAATTTCCATTGCTGTCTATGTCAATTTCTGCCCATTCGGCTTCTGTTCCGGTATAGTAAACGTCGGTAAGGCTATCGCAACCCTCAAAAGCATTATAACCTATTTCACTTACACGCATTCCAATTGTTAAATTTTCAAGTTTATAGCAACCAACAAATGCGGATGGCGGAATTGCAGTCACATTATTTCCAATAACAACAGTATTGAGATTATTACAGCCGTAGAAGGCACCCGGTTCGATTGTTTTAACATTATCACCGAGCTCAATCCTTGTGAGGCTCGTGCAACTATAAAATGCACCTTCGCCAACGGTTTCAACCCCGGCGCCTATCAAAACGCTTTCAAGATTAGCACAATCTCGAAATGCATAACCGCTAATGGTTTTAACGTTATTGGGGATATTGATGCTTGTAAGTTTTGTGCAACTATAAAATGCACCTTCGCCAATGGTTTCGAGAGCGTTGCCTATTGAAATGTTTCTAAGGCTCGTGCAAAACGCAAATGCCATCTCGTCAATGATTATAACCTTATCAGGAATAGTTACATCTACAAGGCTGGTGCAAAACGCAAATGCTTGGTTATCAATAGTTGTAACACTATCGGGAAGAATTATTCTTTCAAGGCTGGTGCAATAACAGAACGAGCCGTAGCCGATTTCTTCAACTCCGTCGGGAACAACGAATTCAGTGTCATCTTTACCTATAGCGTATTGCACCAATCTTTTACCGTCTTTAGAATAAAGATTTCCGTCAAGCGTTTTAAATCTCGGATTATTCTCTGCCACAATTATTCTTTTAAGGCTCGTGCAATTGCTAAACGCATCTCTGGTGTCAATACTTGTAACGTTGGGGAGGGTTATACTTTCAAGGCTTGTGCAACCCTGAAACGTGCCGCCCATAATACTTGTAACGCTATCAGGAATTATAATGCTTGTAAGTGATCTGCAATTACAGAACGTTGCCATTCCAATGCTTGTAACACTATTTGGGATAGTTATACTTTTAAGTCCCGTGCAACCCAAAAAAGCAGTATAACCCATGCTTGTAACACTTTTGGGTATGATTACACTTTCAAT
>JAZRGJ010000094.1:0-7774 GCA_045644125.1 Eubacteriales bacterium
CCTATATGGGCGAAATGCGCGCGAATCTGGTGCGTTCTTCCCGTAAGAAGCTCAACTTCAACGAGCGAGGCGTCATTCCTCGTTTTTAAAACTCGGTATTTCGTTATAATGGTTTTAGCGTCGCGCGGCGGGTTTTTATCATAAACCTTAACGCTTTTCGTCTTTTCGTCTTTGAGAAGAAATCCCCTCAGCGTGTCCTCACGTCTTTCGGGCGCACCGTGAATTGCGGCAAGGTAGAATTTATCAATCTCACGGAGCTTGATTTTTTCATTCATTATGCGGAGCGACTCGGCATTTTTTGCCGCTATAACAATACCGCCCGTGTTTCTGTCGATTCTGTTGCAAAGGGCGGGGGCAAAAGAGTTTTCTTCGTTTGGATTATATTCGCCTTTTTGGTAAAGATAAGCCCATATATGCGTGATAAGCGTGTTTGTTGCGCCCTTTTCGTCCTCGTGGACGGAAACGCCCGGCCTTTTATCGAGGAGCATGATATTTTCGTCCTCGTAAATTATGGAAAGGCGAGGGGTGATTCTCTCAAAGGAGGCTTCGTTTGCCGACTTTTTGAAAAATTCTTCGGAGAGGAAGCACTGTATCGTGTCACCCTCGGAAAGCGTCGTGCTTATCTCGGCTCTTTTTCTGTTTATCTTTATTTTCTTCGTGCGTATTGATTTATATAAAAGCGACGTCGGAATGTCTATCGCCTTGGTTATAAACTTATCAAGGCGCTGTCCTGCATCGTTTTTTCCTATCTTAAATTCAAACATTTCTTTAAAATTCGTCGCAGAGCGCCATACACTTATTTTGTGCCGAAAATTCTGTCGCCGGCATCGCCAAGACCGGGAATAATATATGCGTGGTCGTTAAGCTTTTCGTCAAGCGCTGCGCAATAAATATCAACGTCGGGGTGCGCCTCTTGGAATTTTTTAACTCCCTCGGGCGCTGCAACAAGGCACATAAGAAGAATGTTTTTAGCGCCTCTTGCCTTAACCATGGAAACGGCATCAGCGGCAGAGCCACCGGTTGCGAGCATGGGGTCAACGACGATAACAAGGCGCTTATCAATATCGGGGGGCATTTTGCAATAATATTCAACGGGCTCGTGAGTTTCGGGATCACGGTAAAGGCCGATATGACCGACACGAGCTACGGGGACGAGGCGCAAAAGTCCGTCAACCATTCCAAGTCCTGCGCGAAGAATGGGAACGATTGCAAGCTTTTTGCCTGCAATTCTTTTGAAGGTTGCTCTCTGTATCGGAGTTTCTATTTCAATGTCCTCAAGGGGAAGATTTCTCGTGATTTCATACCCCATAAGCATTGAAATTTCGTCAAGAAGAATTCTGAAATCCTTTGAGGGAGTTTTCTTATTTCTCATGATTGTAAGTTTGTGCTGTATCAACGGATGATCAACAAGATGAAAAGTACTCATAAAAACACTCCTATTGCTTTATTGATTCTATTATAACCCAAAATTCCCGTCTTTTCAATAAGTTTTTTAAAAAATATAAAAACTTTGCTTATTGACTTTGCCTTTCGCTTGTAGTATACTTTATTTATAAAAATAAAAGGTGTTTTGCTATGGCAGTTTTCAATTCTTTTGACGAGCTTATCGGAAAAACTCCACTCGTCAGATTGCGTGAAATAGAAAAAAAGCTTGAGCTTTCAGCAAATCTTTACGCAAAGCTTGAATATTTTAATCCCGCAGGCTCGGTTAAAGACAGAGCCGCAAAGGCAATGCTCGACTCCGCCGAGCGCCTTGGAAAAATAAATAAAAATACCGAAATTATAGAGCCGACAAGCGGTAATACGGGTATCGGACTTTTGGCTGTTGCCGCCTCGCGTAATTATTCCGTAACGATAGTTATGCCCGAAAATATGTCCGAGGAGCGCCGCCTGCTTATGAAAGCTTACGGAGCAAAGCTCGTTTTGACGCCCGCCTCGCTCGGTATGAAAGGCGCAATTGACGAGGCTCAAAGACTTGCGGAGAAAAATAAAAACAGCTTCATTCCCGCTCAGTTTGAAAATCCCGCCAACGCCGCCGCGCATTACGAAAGCACGGGCCCTGAAATATTCGCCGATTTAAACGGTGAAGTCGAGGCTTTCGTCGCAGGTGTCGGAACCGGCGGTACTATAACGGGCGCGGGAAAATACCTCAAGGAAAAAAATCCTCACGTAAAGATAATTGCGGTCGAGCCGCGCGATTCTGCGGTTCTTTCGGGTAGGAAAGCCGGCGCTCACGCTCTTCAAGGTATTGGCGCAGGTTTTATCCCCAAAGTTTTGGATACGACGCTTTGCGACGAAATTATCGCTGTAAAAACCGAAGAGGCTTATTCTTCCGCAAGGCTTATTGCAAAAAGCGAGGGCTATCTTGTCGGAATATCGTCGGGCGCTGCGCTTTTTGCGGCAACGGAGCTTGCTAAAAGGGAAGAATACAAAGGCAAAAACATTGTCGTTTTGCTCCCCGACGGCGGCGACAGATATTTAACTACGGATTTATTTAAGGAGAAAAAAGATGTATAAAGTAATTTGCTCGGACCTCGACGGCACGCTTCTCAACAGCGATTCCGAGCTTTCGGCGGAAAATGCGCTTGCGATAGAACAACTCACGGAAAAGGGCTGTATTTTCGTTCCCGCAACGGGAAGAACGCTCGTGGAAATTCCGGACGTTGTGAAAAATCATAAGTCGGTAAGATATATTATATATTCGAACGGCTCGGGAATTTACGACAAAGTCGAAGACAAGTATTATGAAACGCCCGTTACCCGTGAATCTATTTTGAAAGTTATTGACGTTATTAAGGATTACGACCTCTTAAATCTTCTTCATATCGACGGAAGCGTGCGCCTTGATAACTACGGCTACAAAAGAGCAGGGGAGTTCAAGGTTTGGGCGCCCTATATGAAGCTTTTCAATGCAATCCCCGCAGAACTTAAAATCGATAATTTCTTAGAGTATTTCAAAACCGTTGAAAAAATGGAAATGCTCGTTACGTTTTTCAGACGTGACGTGAACGTTGAAGCGGAGTGCCGAGAGCGCCTTTCCAAAATTCCCGAGCTTCACGTAACGGCGTCGTCGGACGGTAATATAGAAATCGTAAACAAAGATGCGAATAAAGGCAATGCCGTTCGCCGTCTTGCAGATATTCTCGGAGTTAATACGTCGGAAATCATAACCGCAGGCGACAGCCCTAACGATATAGAAATGCTTAAGGTTGCCGGCTTATCTCTTGCGGTTTCAAACGCAGGCGATACGGTAAAAAGCGCCGCAACGAAAGTTATCTGCTCAAATAACGAACACATTGCAAAATATATTTTGGAAAATATAATTTAACGCTTTAATTTTTACAATAGAAAACCGCTTTCGGACAAATGCCGAAAGCGGTAATTTTTATTTGCTTACGCCTAAAGGCGAGCGCTTATATTTTTTTGTAAAGAGGTCCGTAGGTTGCGCAAGCTCTGTAGTCAGCGCCCTCTTTGTCAGCGCCGAAAGCGCCCCATGCTGCAGGGCGGAAAATCTTTTCCGCATCAACGTTGTGCATGCAAACGGGGATTCTGAGCATTGAACAAAGAGTGATAAGGTCAGCGCCAATGTGGCCGTAGCTGATTGCGCCGTGGTTTGCGCCCCAGTTATTCATAACGCTGTAAGCGTCACGGAAGGGCGAGCCGTCACGGCCGTCGCATCTCGGAGCAAACCAAGTGCAAGGCCAGGTATAGTCCGTTCTCTTCCAAAGAGTGTCGGTAACTTCGTCGGGAAGGTCAACGGTCCAGCCTTCTGCAATCTGAAGCACAGGGCCGAGGCCTTTAACGAGATTAAGTCTTATCATGGTTGCGGGGATTTCAGCCTTGGTAACGAAGCGGGAAGAGAATCCGCCGCCTCTGAAATATCCGGTATCAGCGGGGCACCACTCAACGTTGTCGATAATTGCTTTTGCATCCTTTTCGCTAACGTTATACCATTCCTTGATTTCAGCCTCGCCATTTTCGTTTATTGCTCGACAGTTTGCATCAAGGCAAGCTGCGCCGGAGTTGATAAGGTGGATAAAGCCGTTTGCTTCTTTCGCCTTTCCCTCGATTTCGTATCCCGTAACTCTCTTAACGGAGTTTGCCGACCAATACGTTCTTACGTCTGCGAAAATCTGAGGACGGTTTGTAAGAAGCTTCATAAAGAGCATACCGAGTCCGTTAAGGACGTCGTTTTCGGTAGCGAGAATATAAGGCTCACGAGTTCCGTTCCAGTCGAAAGAGGAGTTGAGGATAGCTTCCGCAAAGTCGCCGTTGGGGTAGAAGTCAGTCCACTGTCTTTGTCCCTGGAATCCAGCCGCAATAGCATTGTGGCCGACGATTTCTTCCTCGCATCCCTTGGGAAGATTTTCGTTTCCGTTCATAAGGTCCTTGATAATAATTGCCGTGAGAACGGCGAATTCAAGATCCTTTGCTTTTTCCTCGTCGCTTTTCTTAATGAAATCGGGGTTCTTGTCAAAGCCTATCTTGCAGTTTTCTTTAGCCCAGCTAAGAGCCTTTTCAAGCTCTGCCTTGTCGTAAACGCCCTCGGTCATTCTGCGGATGATTTCAACCTCGTCAACCGATTCAACACGCATACCGAGATAGTCTTCCATAAAGTTGGGGTCGATTTGCGAGCCTGCGATTCCCATGCAAAGCGAGCCGATCTGAAGATAGGATTTGCCTTTCATGGTAGCTGCGGCAATTGCCGCTCTTCCGAAGCGGAGAAGCTTTTCTTTAACGTCCTCGGGGATTTCGGTGGAATCAGCATCCATAACCTCGTGTCCGTAGATTCCGAAAGCGGGAAGTCCTTTTTGCGCGTGTCCTGCAAGAACAGCCGCAAGGTAAACCGCGCCGGGACGCTCGGTGCCGTTAAAGCCCCAAACACCCTTTATCGTAAGAGGGTCCATATCCATAGTTTCCGAGCCGTAGCACCAGCAAGGCGTAACGGTAAGAGTAATATCAACGCCCTCGCGTCTGAATTTTTCTGCGCAAGCCGCAGCTTCGGGAACTCTGCCTATCGTCGTGTCGGCGATAACTACCTTTACGGGTTCACCGTTTGAATATTTAAGATTGCTTCTGAAAAGCTCTGCTGCGCTCTTCGCCATATTCATAGTCTGCTCTTCGAGCGACTCACGAACTCCGAGCACGCCGCGGCGGCCGTCTATCGTAGGACGGATACCGATTACGGGATATTCGCCGATAAGTCTTGATTTTGCCATGTTTTCCTCCTAAAAATTAAATTTATCTCTTGATTTTATTATAAGTTTCGTTTATAATGTTTTCAATAGGATAAATAAAGAAATTTCTTAACAAAATCTAGGTGAGCTATGAAAAACGACTTGTTTGAAAAAAGAGGATATTCCGTTGCGTTTGCCGAAAGGCGAGATATTGGTGACGAGTGGAATTTCGTTAAGTGGGATAAGCACCACAGAGAAATCGGCTACCACCGTTTATATCTTTTAACGGAGGGCGAGGCGGCAATAACCCTTTACGACAGAGAAATAAGGCTCTCCCCGGGAAACGTTTATTTCATTCCCGCCTTTTCCGTCCTTGAAAGCTCTATTGCGGGGCAGATGAATAAATACTATATTCACTTTCAGTCGGATTCGCCGATTTTCTCGCTTTATAGGTATTTTTCCGGCAAATATTCGGTAAAAGCCAATGAAATTAGCGAGCATCTTTTCAAAACCGTAGTTGAAAACTACGCCAACCCCTCACTCGCTTCAAAGCTTAAGGTGGAAGGGGCGCTTGATTTGATACTCGCTGATTTTATAGCTGATATAAGCGCTGAAAGGCAGAATCTTTCACGCTTCGTTGAGGTTCTCGATTATATAGACGAAAACTATAAAAAGAACCTAACGCTTGAGGCGCTTGCCTCAATAATGAATATAAGCCCGATGTACTTCGGCAACTATTTTAAAAGCACTTTTAATATAAGTCCGAAACAGTATATTCTTAACAAAAGACTTATTGAAAGTCAAAGGCTGCTTTTGGATTCGCAAATGACGGTAAAGGAAATCGCATATGCCGTCGGATTTGAAAACGAGAATTATTTTTCTGAGTTTTTCTCCGCAAAGATAGGCATTTCCGCTTTGAAATTCAGAAACCGAGAGCTGCCAACGACGAGAAAATCAATACTTTAAATTTTGCAGATATGAATTTCCGCCTCAGTATTGACTTTGCCGTTTTCCTTAACGCTTCTTATATAAAATCTGTCGCCGATTGCAGCTCCCTCTATAGTCAGAACTTCGCCTCGCACGGCTTCGTTAAGGTAGCTTATTGTGATTTCGTCAATGCGGTTTCCCGAAAGCGGTAAAAAGTTAGAATACATATCGGGATAGCGTGTGTTATTCATATGATTGTTTTGGTCAAGGTCAGCGTAAACGACGGTGTATTCGCCGAGCTTTTTAAGCTCCGTCGGCATTGCTATGCGAGTAAGGCTTAAGTCGAGGGGAGAGAACGTTTCAAGTCCGAGCTCGAAATCACGCACGGGTACGAGGGCGCGGCTCTCCGTGTCTATAAGCGCCCAAGCGGAAACGGCTCTTCCTATAGTTCTTCCGTCTTTTTTTAAGGCGTAGCAACGCAAAAACGTATATCCTCGGCTCTCGCAGGGAAAGGTTTCGGCGCTGAGCGCATCGTATGCGTGAACGCTTTCGTAAAATTCAAGCTTCATTCTGCTTAAAATAAACGCGCGCTTCATTTCTCTTAGCTGTTCGAATGATTTTCCGTTATCCGTGAGCTGAGCTTGCGCCGCCCCTTGAATATATCTCATAAGGCAAGAAAGCCTTGCAACGCCGTTTGGGTCAACGTCGTGAATATCAACGACAATGTTTTTGGAATAGAAATTCATAAATTTTCCTCGTCAGATTTTTCTATTATTATTTTAACCTATTACGTCAAAAAAGTCTAGAGAAAAATGTAAATTTTCAAAACGTATAGACAAAACGCAGCTTTTGTGTTAAAATAAAGCTACGAAGCAAAGGAGATTTTTATGAAAATAAGATATAACGAAAACGAAGAAATAGTAAATTCGATTAAAGAGGGCCTTGAAAGAACCGGCGGCTTTTGTCCTTGCAAGCTTGAAAGAAGCGAGGACACGAAGTGTATGTGCCGTGAGTTCCGTGATCAAATAAAAGATCCTGATTACGAGGGCTACTGTCATTGCTTCCTTTACTATAAAGAAAAATAAAACCATTGAGGCTCGCTTTGAGCCTCTTTTTTTGTTCGTTTTTGCGGCAAAACGCAAGCTTTGGCGGCAAAAGGGAGAGCTTTGTCGTAAGTTTTGGAAATCTTAACGCAAAACTTTATTGAAAAGGGCGGCTTCAAGTGATAAAATTGAATCAAAAAAACGGAAAGAAACGTTATATGATTGACAAAACCTTGAAAGTATTTTTTGCGCTCAACGCGCTCGCGCTTTTGTTTTTACTTGAAATGCCAAAGGAAGAAGCCTCGCTCGTTTTTCTTTTGTTTTTGTCGCTCTTTTCTTTAAGCCTCGGGCTTTTTGCGCTCGTGATTCATAAGGAGAGATTCAGACGCTTGGCGATGGTTTCAAGGAGCATTAAAAGAAATCGGGAAAAAGCAACGAGCGGTATTCTTTATTTCCCGAATCCACCCTTGCAAGAGTCTGAAAAAACGCGCGCTTTGGATGATGAAATCCCAAAAACAATGATTGATTTTCAAAAGGCAGACGAGCTTATCAGCGATAAAATGGCGAAAAATCTTCTCCGCCGCTCAACTTTCGTGAAAAGCTTCGGTAAAAAGCGGGGCGTCGTCA
>JAZRGJ010000095.1:0-1999 GCA_045644125.1 Eubacteriales bacterium
CAGAGGAAGCTATGCGCGTGCTAATGTATGGCACGGGTGCAAAGAAATACCAGGTGATTCGTTATTTCGGTAAGGAGGGCAGAGAACAAATAACTACCTTCGACGGAATAGTGCACATAATCGAAAAACGAATGAAGATGATGGGCGGAAGCTATTATCAGGAGTTCGTTGAGGACGTTCCTTGCCCGAAGTGCCGTGGAAGAAGACTTTCCGATATGGTGCTCGGCGTTACCGTCGGCGGTCTTAATATTGACGAAATTTGTCACCTCTCGATAGAGAAAATGCTGAAATTCGTTGAGGAAATTACACTCACCGAAACCGAGGCGAAGATTGCAACCGAGGTTTTGAAAGAAATCAAGGAGCGCTTGAATTTCCTTGTGAAAGTAGGACTTGATTATCTTAACCTTGCTCGTCAGGCGGGAACGCTTTCGGGCGGCGAAGCGCAGAGAATAAGGCTTGCAACGCAGATAGGCTCTGCCCTTACGGGCGTTCTTTACATTCTTGACGAACCAAGTATAGGACTTCACCAAAGAGATAACGCAAAGCTTATCGGAACGCTTAAAAATCTCAGGGACCTCGGAAACAGCGTTATAGTAGTCGAGCACGACGAGGATACCATGAGGGAATCCGACTATATAATCGATATTGGCCCAGGCGCCGGTATACACGGCGGTGAGGTTGTTGCCGCAGGAACGCCGGAAGAAGTTGCGGCATCCGAAAAATCAATCACGGGCGACTATCTTTCCGGAAGAAAAATCATTCCCGTGCCGAAAGAGAGAAGAGCGGGAAACGGCTCGTATATTTCCGTAATCGGCGCGGAAGAGAACAACCTTAAAAAGCTCTCTGTTGATATTCCTCTCGGCACGCTCGTTGCCGTGACGGGCGTTTCGGGAAGCGGAAAATCCTCGCTTGTCAATGCGGTTTTATATAGAACTCTTGCAAAAGAGCTTAACCGCGCCGTAACTTATCCCGGTAAAGTTGAAGAAATTCGTGGACTTGAAAATCTTGATAAAGTCATATCGATTGATCAGGGCCCGATAGGCAGAACGCCTCGCTCAAACCCGGCGACTTATACGGGGCTTTTCACAGATATAAGAAACCTTTTTGCGAAAACCAAGGATGCAAAAGCTCGCGGATTTGATGCGGGCAGATTCTCGTTTAACGTAAGAGGCGGAAGATGCGAAGCCTGCGAGGGTGACGGCGTTAAGTGCATAGAAATGAACTTCTTGCCCGACGTTTACGTAAAGTGCGACGTTTGCGGCGGAAAAAGATACAATAGACACACCCTTGACGTAAAGTATAAGGGAAAAAATATTTACGACGTTCTTGAAATGTCGGTTGAGGAGGGAATTTCATTCTTCGACGGACTCCCTCAACTGCAAAGAAAGCTTACGACGCTTTACGACGTAGGTCTTGGATATATTAAAATCGGTCAATCCTCAACCACCCTTTCGGGAGGCGAAGCGCAAAGAGTTAAGCTTGCAACCGAGCTTGCGAAGCGCTCAACGGGAAAGACGATATATATTCTCGACGAGCCCACGACAGGACTTCACTCTGAGGACGTATCAAAGCTTATAACGATACTTCAACGCCTCGTTGACGCAGGCAATTCAGTCGTGGTTATCGAGCATAACCTTGACCTTATAAAAACCGCCGATTATATTATCGACCTCGGCCCCGAGGGCGGTGACGGCGGCGGAACGCTCGTTGCTCATGGAACGCCGGAAGAAGTTGCGAAATGCGAAAAATCTTACACGGGTGCGTTCTTAAAGCAGAAGCTTAACGAAAAAGACTAACTTAAGTTTACATTTTGAAAGGAAACGGAATGTATTACGGAGCTATTAAAAAATGCGACATCTCAAACGGAGAGGGAATCAGAACCTCGATTTTCGTTTCCGGCTGTCGCAACAGATGCAAAAACTGTTTCAATCCTGATACCTGGGCGTTTGACTACGGAAACCCCTTTGACGATGCGGCTGCTGAGGAAATTTTCGAGAGC
>JAZRGJ010000096.1:0-3597 GCA_045644125.1 Eubacteriales bacterium
TGCGGTAATCGACCTTGATACCATGATGCCCGGTTACAGCGTAAACGACTTCGGAGATTCCATTCGTTTCGGCGCAACCACCGCTCTCGAGGATGAAGCTGATCTTTCTAAGGTAAACTTCGATATTTCGCTTTACGAGCTTTACGTAAAGGGCTTCATTAAGGGCGCAAAGGGCGGCCTTACCGATTTCGAGCTTGAAATGCTCCCCTATGGCGCAATTATGATGACGCTTGAGTGCGGAATGCGCTTCCTTGCAGACTATCTTTCCGGCGATACCTATTTCCGTACGCACCGTCCCGGCCAGAACCTTGACAGAGCTCGCAACCAGTTCAAGCTCGTTTCCGATATGGAATCAAGAATCGACGAGATGAAAGCTATCGTTAAAAAGTACGTTTAATTTGATTAAAGATAAGAAAAGAAAGAGGCGCCGGCGGTGTCTCTTTCTTTATATTATATGAAAACGGCGTTCGTTAAAATTGAACGCCGTTTTGTTTTTTATTTTTGCGTTTTCTCGCTCTTTTTGTAGTTTATAAGAATTATTCCCGTGCAAACGAGCAGAAGCGTTATCGCAAGGTTTAGGTAATTCACGTTGCTATCCTCTGCTGAAAGCATGATTTCGGAAAGAATAACTCCGAAAATCGGTGTTGTAAAGCTGTAAATCGTAACCTTGGAAACGGGGTTGTATTTAAGCAAAAGTCCCCAAAGGGAGTACGCCGCAGCTGAAAGAAATGCAAGATAAATTAACACGGCTACAGACTTAAAATCGGGGAAAACCACTTTTCCGCCAAATGCAAGGCCCGTGATTGCCATAACGAAGCCGCCTGCGATAAACTGATAACCGCTTATTACGACGGGGTCCTCACGCTTTGAAAAGTTTCTTACGAGAACGGACGACATAGCGCAAGCTACGGTTGAAAAAATAACGAAACCGTCGCCAAGCAAATTCATGTTGAAGTCAAGTCCCTTTAAGTTTACGATTATAATTCCCGCAAATCCGAGAATACAAGCGATGATTTTCTTTACGGTAAGCTTTTCTTGCTTGAAAATAAGCGAGGAAATTAAAACGGCGAAAAATGCCGTTGAGCCGCTTAAAACAGTACCCTTGACTCCGCTCGTGTTTGCAAGACCTATATAGAAGAAAAGATATTGAAGAACGGTTTGGAAAAGCGAAACGGAGAGGATTATGCCCGCATTTTGCGGCTTGGGGATAAGAACTTTACGTCTTGCCGCGCTGTATATGATAACGGTCAGGACGCCCGCTATGAAAAATCTTATTCCTGCGTAGAGAATTGTTGATGAAACGTTGTTATTCGGTAGGGAAAGAGCGTATCCCGTTTTGATAAAGGGTGTTGCGCTGCCCCAAAGCGCACAGCAGAAAAGCGCGATCAAGGCAACTATCAGGGGCTTATTTAAAATGCTTTGTTTTTTTATTTCCATTACGCTAAGTATACCTTTTTCATACGAACGGCAATTTTAGGTCTGTCGTTGTAGTCGGTGGGGATGCTTGCGATTTCGTCAACCGCCTCAATTCCGGAAACAACCTTTCCGAACGCTGCGTACTGTCCGTCAAGATGGGGAGCGTCAGCGTGCATGATAAAGAACTGGCTTGATGCGGAGTTGGGGTTAAATGCGCGAGCCATTGAGATTACGCCGCGCACGTGCTTTATGGGATTGTTATGTCCGTTAGCGCGGAATTCGCCCTCGATATTCTCGTCAGCGCCGCCCATTCCGTTACCGAGCGGATCTCCGCCCTGAATCATGAAGCCGGGGATTATTCTGTGGAAAGTAAGACCGTCGTAAAAGCCCTCGGAAACGAGCTTCTCAAAGTTTTTAACGGTGATGGGCGCATGCTCGGGGTAGAGCTCAATCTCGATTTTTGCGCCGTTTTCCATTTCAATTACAACCATTTTTTGTTTCTCCTTGTGTATTTTCTGAATTTTTTGAATACAATTAAATAAAACGCTTTTCGGGGTGATTTATGAATAAAGAAAAAATCAGCCGGCTTCGCGACTTGGTTATAGTAACGCTCGGCGCAATAGCCTTGGCTTATCTTTTGATAACGAAGCTTTTAAATATTGCATTGCCCTTTTTCTTTTCGTGGGGCGTTGCCTATTGCGTTCGCCCGATTTCTCGAAAAATAGCATCCCGTGTGAAAATTTCTCACAAATTAGTGTCGCTTTTGCTAACTTTTGTTGTCGTTTTTGCAGGGCTTGGCGCAATTGTCGGCGTGCTTGTTTACGCCGGGCGAGAGGCTTGGAATTTTCTTTCCGGTCTTGCGGAGGACGAAAGAATGTATAAGATTATTGAAAAGCTCGTGAATCCCTTGGCGGGAATTTTCGGCGAAAGCGAAAGCGGCGCTTTGATTGAAGAGCGAATCTCCGAAGCGGTAAAAGGGCTCTTGTCAAATCTTCTCTCCGGCTTTGTTAACGTAGTAACGGGAATCGTAAGCTCCGTGCCGGGAATTTTAATATTCCTTCTCACAACCGTGATTTCGGCAATATATTTCTCCCTCGACCTTGACAACATAAATCGCAAGGTGAAAGAGGCGCTTCCCGTGCAAGTGGCGGAAAGAATCGTTAATTTTAAAAATAAATTTTTGATAACGGCGTTTCGCTATATGCGCTCGTATCTGATAATAATGTTGATAGTTTTCTTTATTTTGCTGGTGGGATTTTTTATTCTGAAGGTCAGATATGCAATACTCCTTGCCGTGATTTTTGCCCTTTTTGATATGCTCCCCGTGATAGGAATAGGAGCTTTTATGATACCTTGGGGCGCATTTGAAATCCTTTTCGGAAATGCGGGGCTCGGAGTCGGGCTTCTCATCCTTTTCGTTGTGGCGATAGTAATAAAGAATCTTATTGAACCCAAAATTCTCGGAAAGAATCTTGGTATTCACCCGATTTTAACTTTAGTGCTTTTGTATGCCTCGTATTCGCTTTTCGGAATATTCGGACTTCTTCTGATTCCGTTTTTATCTGTAATTTTAAATATCGCTATCGATAAAAATAATTCTTCCGAGGTCGAGGAGGGGAAAAGCGCCGAGTGAGATGGGGGTAAGGCCTGCCGCCAAAACAGCCTTTTCGATTTTTTCGGCGTCTCGGTGAAGCTTATAGTCACCGATAAAATAAACCTTATCCCGATAAACGCCTGATGCGCCGCCGATAAATCCGTATTCGTAAGGGGGGAGGGAAATATCGCCGTTTCTTATCAGGGTGACGTCAATACCGTGAGCGGCGAGCGCCTTTGCCATTCCGGCATCCGCCGTTATTGCGGAATCTTTCGAAAGCGCAAGAGTCGTGCAAGCGGGATAACCCTGCTTTATAGGGCAAATTTCAAGTCCCGAGTCTTTTGCGTATTCCACGACGGCAAGCGACACGCTATCCGACTTTAAAAAGATTTTATTGCCGATAACAAGAGCGTTAAAAATCGCATCCTTTGGATATTCGCTTCCGAAAACGTCGTCCGTGAGCTTTAAAGTGAGCCCCGGTATAAGCCGAGTGACGTCCTCAAAGATAAAAGGGCTCTCTTCGCAGTATTCCGCAGAGGAAACGATGCTTTTTCCATGGGAAAAGCAAAGCATAAGTCGGATCGTAG
>JAZRGJ010000097.1:0-14188 GCA_045644125.1 Eubacteriales bacterium
TAGTTAGCTTTGCCGATTCACTGCTCGACGAGAACGAAACCTGCGAGGCTTGTCAGCTTGAATATAGATCCGTAAAAAAAGATGATCTTCGAGATGACGTTCCCGCGGACCCCGATTTTTCACGCTCCGACGTTTTTTCCGACAAGGACAAGCTTTCGGGAATGCTTATTGCCGCAGACGGAAGAATCGGACAGGCTCTTGCGCTTATTGACGACACGAGAGCTTCGCTTGAAATCACGGAAAGACGTGAGCTTGCTTGTGAAATCATCTCCAAGCTTCAGAAAAACACGCCCTACTCGGAGCTTTATCTTGCGATGAAAGAGCTTCCCGTCGGAAGAGTTGAATTTAAGGAAACGCTCGAAGAGCTTCTTTTGGCGCTTCGCGACCTTATTCTTATAAAATACGATTCCAAAGCGCCGCTCGTTTTCTTCACGTCA
This sequence comes from Eubacteriales bacterium, assembly GCA_045644125.1. Lineage (GTDB taxonomy): Bacteria > Bacillota > Clostridia > Oscillospirales > CAG-272 > UBA1740. Next base: position 438 of record JAZRGJ010000097.1, read on the forward strand.
CACGATGCGGCTAAGGAAATTTCGGAAAAAATGAATACCAAACGGCTGTTTGCAATTTACGACGTGATTAAAAAGGCGCTTGAAGATAACGCTAAAAACGCAAATATCGGAGCGGCTATCGCAAATCTTGCCGCAGAGATAAAGCTTATATAGAAAGGAAAATCTATGGAAGATATAAAGATAAATGAATCCACCGAAAACGAGATTAAAAAAGATGAGCTCGTTGAAATCGTCGGAATAAATTTCCGTGAAGCCGGAAAAATATATTACTTCTCACCCGGAAAAATCAAAACCTCACTCGGTGACAAGGTTATCGTTGAAACCGCAAGAGGCGTTGAAATCGGAACCGTTAAGATTCCGAATAAAAACGTTCCCGTATCCGAAACGGTTTCTCCGCTTAAAGAAATAACGAGAATAGCAACGCAAGACGACCTTAAGAAAGACGCAAAAAACCGTGAGCTTGAATTTGAAGCCGCTCTTATTTGCAAAAAGAAAATCATTTCACACGGACTTGAGATGAGTCTTGTTGCCGTTGAATATACGTTTGATAACTCAAAGCTTATTTTCTACTTCACCTGCGAATCCCGCGTAGACTTCAGAGAGCTTGTTAAGGATCTTGCGTCTACTTTCAGAACAAGAATCGAGCTTCGCCAGATAGGAATCCGAGATGAAGCTAAAATGATGGGAGGACTTGGCATTTGCGGAAGAAAATTCTGCTGCGCAGGATTCCTCACCGATTTCGTTCAGGTTTCAATCAAGATGGCAAAGGAGCAGAATTTCTCGTTAAACTCCGCAAAGGTTTCAGGCGCTTGCGGAAGACTTATGTGCTGCCTCAGATACGAGCATGAAACTTACGAGGAAGCGATAAAGCGCACGCCGCCCGTAAACTCTACGGTTAAAACGCCCGACGGAGTAGGAACAGTTGTTGAAACTAAGCCTTTAGCGGCGGAAATTAAGGTTCGACTTGAGGATAGGGATAAGGACGCTGAAAAGCTTTATAAGGTTCGCGACGTTCAAGTTCTTAAAACTCCGAAGCGCCAAAAAGACGACGAAGACGAAATTCACGAAGAAAATTAAGCTTTAAATTCGTCGCTTTTACCAATAAATCAAATATATTTTTGTTTAACGCATAGTTTTTTACGAAAACCCCTTGATTTTTTATTTGATTGTGATAAAATAATTATAGCATAAATTTAACGGAGGTATCTCAAAAATGGCATTCAAGATTGCTGATTCTTGTATCTCTTGCGGCGCTTGCGCTGATGCTTGCCCCACCGGCTGCATCTCTGAGGGTGACGGCAAGTACGTTATCAACGCTGATGAGTGCGTTAGCTGCGGAAGCTGCAAAGACGCTTGTCCCGTTGACGCTCCTGTTGAGGACTAATTCATAAAGATCGCAAATACATATTGCGAGAAGCTTAAACCGAGCGACAATCGCTCGGTTTCTTCTTTGAATTAGAACTCTTTTATAACGACAAGGTTGGTGCTTATGGAACTTTTCGATAATGAACGAATAGACGAGGTCAACGACGACCTTTCTCTCATACAGAAGCCGAGCGGCCTCCTTTTCGGAACAGACGCGCTTTTGCTTGCGGGATACGTTTCCGGCGAATTTGATTTCGGAATTGAGTTTGGCGGCGGCTCCGGCATAATTTCGATGCTGCTGCTCTCTCGCAAAAAGCTTTCGCTTTGCGACACGGTTGAAGCGCAAGAGGAATATGCGCAGCTTATAAAAAGAAACGCGGAGCTTAATTCCCTTGAAACTAAAATGCGCGCGGTTTTTGCCGACGTTCGAGAATACGCGCCAAAAAAGGACGCAGATATAATTTTCACGAATCCTCCGTATATGAAAACGACGAGCGGAAAGATGTGTGGAAGCGACGCAAAAAGCATTGCGAGGCACGAGGTTTGCGGTGATATTTCCGATTTTTTGGCCTCGGCAAAAAGAATGTTAAAATTCGGGGGCGCATTTTATGCGGTATACAGACCCGACAGACTCGTTGATCTGATTTGCGCAATGCGCCAAAACGGAATTGAACCGAAGCGCGCGACCTTTGTTCACGCAAGCCCTGACACCGAGGCTTCCATGGTTTTGATTGAGGGCCGCCGCGGTGGAAAACCGTCGCTTAAGCTTACTAAACCGCTTTTGATCTATAGCGACAAAGAACATAAAAGCTACACCGAAGATATGAATTATATAATGACCGAAGGCTCATTCCCTCGGGAATTCAATACAGCTAACGCAAAAAGGAAAGTTAAAAGTGAGTAATACTGAAAAAAATAAGGTGCTACCGTCCACGCTTTATCTTGTGGCAACTCCAATCGGCAATCTTCTTGATATTTCGGAAAGAGCAAAAAAAGTGCTTGCAGAGGTTGATTTTATTGCCGCAGAGGACACGAGAAACTCCCTAAAGCTTATCTCGGCATACGGAATCAAAAAAGAGCTTGTGAGTTATTTTGAGCACAATAAAAAGCTTAGCGGCGAAAGAATTATCGCAAGGCTTCTTTCAGGTGAATCCTGCGCCCTTATAACAGATGCCGGAATGCCCGCTATAAGCGACCCCGGCGAAGATTTGGTAAGACTTGCCGCCGATGCCGGAATTTCGGTAAATATAATTCCCGGCGCTTGCGCCGCAGTTTCCGCTCTTGCGCTTTCAGCGCTTCCTACGGGGAAATTCACCTTTGAAGGATTTCTTCCCGCATCTCACGGTGAAAGACTCAAAGAGCTTAAGAAGCTCGAATACGAATACAGAACTATGATATTCTATGAAGCTCCGCACAAGCTTTTGAAAACGCTTGAAGATATGCTTTCCGTTTTTGGCGGCGAGAGAAAAATTTCCCTTTCCCGTGAGCTTACCAAGCTTAACGAAGAAACTCTCCGCACGACGCTTGCAGAAGCTTTTAAGCTTTTTTCCGAAAAAGAGCCGAGGGGCGAATACGTCCTTGTCGTTGAGGGAAATTCAAAGAGCGCCGAAAACGAGCTTTCAAAGCTCACAATACCCGAGCATATAGAGCATTATATCTCATCCGGGCTTTCAAAAAAAGACGCAATAAAAGCAGTTGCAAAAGATAGAGATTTACCTAAATCAGAAATATATAAATACACAATAGAAGATTAACTATGGAATACTTATTTGCTTTAATTTCAGTTTTCGCTTGTACTACCAAAGGATTTTGCGGTAAAAAAATCAGCGCATACACAAAAGAATACCGTAGCGCTATGCTTTCAAACTCGCTGAGAATGCTTCTCTGCATTGCTATAGGCGCAGTTTTCGTTATAATCGACGGAGGCTTCGCCGCATTTGCCGCAGACGCCGCAACGCTTTGGATTTCCGCTCTTTCCGGCGTTATGACCTCGCTTTTGGTTATATGCTGGCTTCTTTCGGTAAGGCGCGGCGCTTATATGATGGTTGACGTTTTTATAACGCTTGGAGTTATAGTCCCCATCGTATTATCTAAAGAAGGAATTGCCTTAAATCAGATAATCGGCTTGTTATTGCTTTTTATAGCGGCATTTATTATGTGCTCCTATAACAATCAGATAAAAACGAAGCTTTCGCTTCCCACCTTTATACTGCTTGTTTTGACAGGATTATCAAACGGCTTCGCAGATTTTTCACAGAAACTCTTCATTAAAAAAGTCGGCGTTGAATACGTTTCAACATTTAATTTTTACACTTACGTCTTTTCGGCAATAACCTTGATTCTCTTTTTTGCCCTGACAATTGAAAAAGGCAAAGGAATCAAAGAGAGCGTTGACGCAGTAAAGAAAAGCTATGTTTATATTATTATAATGGCGATAGCGCTTTTCATGACGTCGTATTTTAAGACGCTTGCCGCAAATCGCCTCACTTCAGCTGAGCTTTACCCTCTTAACCAAGGCTCGCTCTTAATTCTTTCCGCATTTATGTCAGCAATTTTCTTCGGAGAAAAAATCAAACCTAAATGTGTCGTTGGAATAGTTCTTACGTTTATAGGCCTTATTATAATGAACGTTTTCAAATTTTAATATAATTTTATGAAGCCCGAGGCGAAAATTCGCTTCGGGCTTTTCTTTTTTGCGCTGAGAAAAATAAAGCGAGGATGCCGGCTTACGCAAACATCCTCGCAAATTTATTCGATTTTGCCGAAATTTTAGCCTACAAGACCGGAACGCTCGATACCCTGAACAAGATATCTCTGACAGAAGAGATAAAGTATTACAAGGGGAGCGATTATCATGATACCTGCGGTATTCTGAAGCGCAGTTTCATATTTGATGGTAGCAGACGTGCCCTCGGGTATAAGTGAATTATAAGGCAAGGGATAAACGTCAGGCATCAAGTAAACCTTAGTTTCGGGGTCGGGGTTGATGAAGAATATCGTACTGTAGAATTCATCCGTCCACTGCCATGAGAACGAGAAAAGGAATACCGTTATCATCATAGGCACTGCCAAGGGAAGAATTATCTGGAAGAAGGTGCGGAAGGTGCCCGCGCCGTCAACGTACGCTGACTCTTCAAGCTCATCGGGAACACCCTTGAAGAACTGACGCATAAGGTAGATATAAAGTCCGTTCTTAAATGCAAGACCGCAAACAGAAAGTATTACGAGCGGCCAGAAGGTGTTCGAAAGTCGAAGCACGTTACCCGTTATAAGCTCAATCGGGCCTTTATAGCCAATACCAATAACCTTCAAGATGTCAAATTCCGTGAAATGCTGAATAAGCGAACGCTTAAGAGTCATGTGAGGAATAACCATCGTAATGATAACCGTTACCATTATAAGCTTGTTACCCTTGAACTTAAACTTTGCAAGACCGTAACCGATAAGGCACGATATAAGCATCTGAATAAGCGCGCAGGCAAGCGAGAGAAGCAAGGTATTTAAAAGAGCTTCAAGATAGTGCTTATCTACTATAACCGATTTGTATATCTCAAGAGTGAAATCTCTCGGGATGAACGTTACAGTTGCGTTCATAATATCTTCCTGAGTCATGAACGACTGTGCAATTCTTGCGAAGAAGGGATAAAGAATTACGTAAGATACGCCAAGCATGAGTATGAAACGGACAACCGTTATCGAAGCTTTAATCCACGTATTAGATGCTTTAAGCTTTGCCTGGAGTCTTTCTTTAAAGGAGAGTTTGCCTTCGTAGTCAACACGGATTTTATTTTTCGTTTCTTTTGTTATCGTAGTATTAGAATCCATATTTCACCCTCCTTAATCCTTTCTTTGATAGAATATAAACGTTGAGGCTATACCGGCAACCGCGGCAATTATTAGGATAACTATCGAGAAATAGATCCATGACATCGCCGTAGCGTCCGAGAATCTCGTTGACGTAAAGACTTCGTTGATATATTCCATGGCGGGGTTGGTTGTTCTTGTGAATGCGTCGATAACCGTGTAAACCGCATTTACGAGAATCATGGGGGATATCATCGGGAAAGTAACTTTCCAGAAGGTTTCCCAACCGGTTGCACCGTCTATACGGCACGCCTCGTAAATCGAGGGGGAGATAGACTGAAGACCTGCGAGGAATATAAGCATCTGAACGCCGGAGTAGTTTATAATCTGATAAATATCATTTACAAGTCCAACAACGTAAGCTACGAGCTCACCGCCGACCTTCATATTTCCGAAAAGCTTCTCAACGTCGAGAACGGAAATAATCTGGTTTGCTCCGCCTTCGCCTGCGCCCGAGTCACCGCTAACGTTATCAACGATACCCATATTACCGGGCAAGTGGTTTATGGAGTCCATAAGACCGGTTGCGATAATAACGGGAACGAAGAAGATTGCGCGGAACACCGCTCTACCGAGCATTTTCTGGTTCAAAACAACCGCTATGAAAAGGGAGAAGATTATAATTGCGGGAACCTGGAAAAGAAGAACCTGAAGACCGGATAAGAGCTTCGTTACGAAGTCCTGATTCAAAATAGCATTCTTATAAAGCTCAAAGCCCAAAGGCTCGATAGTTGTGATACCGGTTACGAAATCCGTATCGGTTTTCATAAAGGTAACCCAAATAGAGTCAAGCAAAATGGGAATGTAAATAAGAACGATACCGATAATAAAGGGAGCTACGAAGAAATAACCGCTTCTTGCTTTTCTTTTATCAAGAGAAGCTGCTCTGCGTCGTCTTGTTTTAGGAATTTTTACTTCATTATTCATTGCGCACCCTCCTTATCCAAGTTTTTGAAATGAAAGTTTATCAAGAGTGATAACGGTATTAGCATCAAGTCTTACTGTTACAGAGAAGTTGTTATAGTTAAGAAGGAAGCTAACCTTTTGGTCACCCTTGCGGTAAGTTACTATAGTCACGTTACCGTTGTCCATAGTGTAGTCGGTGCTTACGTAATCCTTGTCAAATGCAGAGGAGTCGGTAATGAAGCTGTACTGCGAGACATACTCAATGCTGTTAAACTCAACAACGTAAGAATTCTCGGGAGTTTCCGCACCCTGATACTCTTTCTTGTAGGAATCGATAATAGAATCTACTTCTGCAATAAATTCTCTCTTCTCGATATCACTCTCGGACATATTGAGTATCTCTGCGAACTGACGAATAAGGGCAGTTCTGTTGATATTAAGCTTAAGGCGCTTGTCGTAATTAGCTTCGCCGCCTGCTTTGAGCTCAGCGTAAGCTTCGTCAACAACAGCTTTAAGCTGCGCTGTCAAGAAATCGATTATTTCTTTTTCAAGAAGCTGGTAGTTGACTTCCATTTCGCTATCTTCAATAACACGCTCGCAAACTACTACTCTGTGCTCGGATATTTCGTAGTCCTGAAGAGAACCGATAGCGTTGTTGATAACTGCGTAAGTAGTTATAATTTCGTTATACCAGTTCTGGTAGGATACGCCGTAATAATCGTTAAGCTCTTCGTCTTCCTTAAGGTTTGCTCCGTTCTGATAACAGAGAATGTAATAAGGAGCTGCGCCGTTTTCAATAGATCTAAGTATTTCATACTGAACGTTGCCCGAATAGTTAAGGGGAGTTCCGGAATAATTTACGTAGCTATGAAGAACGAGTCCTGTGAAAGGAACGGTGTACGAGGAGTATCTGAAATGGCTCGAGTCGGTTGCAACGTTAAGGAGGTGAGTTGCGTACTTTAGAGCATAAACGTTACCTGCGTCAAGCATAAGCTCATATCCGTCGCGGGCAGTCATTTTGTTAAGAAGCGACTCAACGTCATGCATTGCATCCTCACGAGAAACGAATTCTTTCTCGTCGAAGTTGGAGCTGAGAGCTGAACCGAGAGTCGAAACGGAAATCTTGTTAGTTCCGAATTCGCTGTAGCTCTTTTCAAACTTCGTGTAGAGCTTATCAAGTGCTCTTGAATTTATAACGAGATCGAAAAGTGACTCAAACTCTCTCAAAGAAGAGTTGTAAAGCTGCATTGATGCGTAACGGTTATCGACCATCTTGGAAACGTTTCCTTTGTTTCTTATGCCGTCAAACATCGCAGTATTGTTGATATACATAAAGTCAAACTCGGGATATACGCTGAAGTTAACGCCTGCAGTTTCGGATATCCTGTTTGATTCCGTCAAAAGCTTTTCGAAGCCGCCATTGCCGCCGCAAGCGCGCTCCCATCTTGCCTTTGTGGGATAGGTTGACTTCAAGCCGCCGTTAGTGAAGCCTGTAAGTCTGAAGTTGATGTTGGAAATATTCTGCACGGACTCTGCAAATGCGCGGTACTCTGCTGCGAGCGCTCTGTATCCTGCTTTGCGCACGGGGTCCGTCGTTTGTTCTACCAAAGCATCCTGCTCTGCAGCTTTCTGAAGAGCCATATCTTTAGCGCTTGCAAATTCTCTTTGCATCGTAAGAACGTCTTCAAAGCTTGTCAAAGGAACGGATTTGGTTATGGGGAACGAGAGGAACTTGGCGTTAATATCCATAGCTCCGAGAGCCTCTATGTAAAGAGGAAGGTTTTCGCTTACCAATTCAAGAGTTTCAAACGTGCCGTTTTCCTTAAGATAGTTCTTGTAGTAAGCCGCCATTCCGGAGTAGCTGGACTCGAAATAAGCGTCCTCGCCGTACACTTCAGTGCCGATTTCATTATCCGTAAGCATTACGTATCTCGTTGTGTAAGAGCCGGTATACTTATAGGGCGAAACCATTTTGTAAAGACCCGTGTCACCGCTAACCGATGATTCGGAAAGGTCGAAGGTGTCTATTGCAAAGGGAGTGTAGGATGCAAATACGGTACCGTATTTGTATGAGGGGAAGTCAGAGTTGATCCAAAGGGTTGCAAGTGACGAGCCTTCTTCAAGGATTGCGAAGAATCCGTTAGTTACGGTTTCTTTGCCGTAAAGAGAGGTCGTAAGAGCGTTTGCGTTAACTTCGTTAACAACTCCGTATACGGGCATCGTTACCTGCTGACGGTACGCATTCTTAAGGTCAATTGACGAGTATGCGTAGTCAGTACCGTAAATGCTCGTGCTGAGTGAAAGGTTGGGGTTAGTTGAAGCGCCGGGTCTGTAGAAATCCTTGAAGTCTACAATAGTGCCGCTTCCGTCGGGGAAGAAGATGTAACCGGTGTTAGCCGCGTTAGCGCAACCGAAGAACTGAAGAGGTCTTATATACTCAAGAGTATACAAGGTTTCGTCAAAGGTTATAGAGGTTGCGGGAAGATTTACGGAAAGAGAGCCGTCCGAATTGAAGGAATATTCAAGAGCGCATCTGAAGACGGGCTTCTGAACTACTTCGTTAACGAATCCACATTCTTTTTCATCCTGATACATCATTGCGAAGGTGTACTCGGGGCAGTAAGCTCTGATGTAACCGTCAAGCTGTCTTCTGTTTACAACGTTTTCGGTTTCAACGCTACATACGTAAAGCGCTATGCCTTCTGCGAAAATGGGGAATTTAGCAACCATTTCGTTATACTGATCGCTACCCTCGGTGTAATATGCGGGGTCTTCCAAGGAGTACGCGCGCGCAAGCTTTGAAACAGCCGCGCCTACTTCGGTGTGAGCCTTGTAATCCTTTGCGTAAGTGTTTCCGCAAGCTGCCTCAGCTACCAGGTTCATATCCTTTACGTAATCAAGAAGACCGTATTCGTAAATTATGTTTATGAAACCTGAGTCGTCGTGAGTTACGTACGCTTCGTTATCAAAGAAATTAAGATCAACGTCGGGGGTGTATTCACGTGATTCGCAAAGCGCCGTGATGGACGCCGTGCAAGCTTCGATAAGAGGAGTAAGGATGTTTGCGTCAAACTTTTCTGCGGTCAATGCGCCGGGAAGAAGGAATCTCGGAGTAGTATCACCAAGAATGTAGTTTACACGCAAGCCGTTTGCGATAGGGCTAACCGTGATCTGTGAACGAAGAGCAGCCCACTTGTAGCTGTTGTAGGTCGTGGGGATGCTGTTACCTTCAGTTTCATAGAACTTGAGTTCTATCTGGCTCATAATATTCTGACGAGCAGAATCCTGAACCGCCATTGATCCGCTGGAGCTAAGATAGCCGGGGTCAACGGGGTTACTCGTAAGTATCTGGCCGGTTATGTTGTTCTGATAGGAAACGAAGCCGGTGTACTTATTTACGTAAAGAGAATAGAGATTGTTTGCGGAATTTACGGAATAAAGATAGCCCGCGTCAAGCTCTTCTTTGAGCATTTCTTCCGCTGTGGAATAATTGTATCCGATATATTCGTTAAGATATGCTTTAAGGTCTTCTCCCGCAAGAGTTGCCGTTGCGGTTGATCCGGAGGTTGCACTCTCGCTCGTATAAGCGGCGGATGCAGCTATCGGGAATGCTACGACAACACTTGTTAATACTACCGCAAGAAGCAAAAACGATGATAATATTCTTTTAATTTTCATTATAATTTACCTCCTGCATCTATATTCGGGCTGAAGTTTCAGAAATTATTGCGATGATGAATGCAACCATCTTAGCAACAAGGCTGAAGAAGAGTATGATGATGAACATGATAACAGCCATCGCAAGTATCGTTCCGAGAGTTGTTACAAAGTTCTTGTTGAGCGCATAGTCGTGAGTTACGAGCATACCGAAGAAAAGGAGCAATCCAACCCAGATATATCCTATACTTACAAGCAAGCTAACCATCGAGCCTTCCGTAGACGTGAGAACGTTCGTAAGAATCGTTGAGATAATTACGAAAAGAGGAAGAGGCGCGAGTGAGTAACCCGTAGCAATTACAACGTCCTTGAAGCTACCTTCACCGTCGAAGAGCGTCGTAAGACACCAGTTGGATACGCACCAAAGAATTACGGGAATTAAGACAGCGGATACCTGAAGCAAAATCGTCGTGTAATCCTGTCTGGGATTGAACGTATATCCCTGGCCGACCGCCTGATAGAAGAAAGCAGCAATCGTAAGACCGATAAACGTCAACGAACCGCGAATGGAACCGCGCTTTTCATGCTTAAGGTCCCAGAAGCCGTCGAACGGATGGAATACCAAGTGGAATGCGAATATAAGCTCTTCCCAATACGTTTTGCGTCCGGGCTTGAGCGTTACCGCTTTATTCTTTCTCTTAGCGTATCCCAAGAATTTAAATACCAATACAAGAAGAACTATAGCGGCGATAACCAAGGGAAGAAGCCATTTTGAAATAAAGGCTTTACGAAGCTCGTTGAATGCTTTTGCGTAGTTATCTACTTCATACGCGTTGGAAAGCATATCCATAGCTTCCTTATATTTACCCTGGTTGTAAAGGGCTTTACCTATACCGATATAAGCCAAGTCGAAGTTGTTGTTCTTCGTAAGAACTTCCTGCCAATATTCGATTGAAGCATCGTAATTGTGGTTGTTCTGGTTGTGAAGAGCGTTCATTATCGTTGCGTGGTAAGGTGTCGGAGCGAAAACCGTTATTCTCTTTGTGGGAGAAGAGTTGTCGAGCGCGAGAATATACCACGTTCCGTCGATAACCTGATAGGTCATACCAACGAAGGTTTCACCGTGTCCCATCTGGTCACCCATATCACCGAAAGCGAAAAGAAGGTTACCGTTATCATCGTAAGTGAAGAGTCTTGATCTCTTCTGGTCAAGAATAGTCCAAGAGCCTTCGGGACCTACCGCAACGTCAACAATCGTTGAAACTTCGCCGGGAGTAAGCGCCGCAACTTCACCCGAGGGGTCAAAGAAACCGTTACGTTTCATAATTTCCTGACCTGCCGAGTTAAGCTTTTTAACGGGAGAAGTACCGGGAGTTTTGGATTCGAGAGTTGCAAGCTGAGCGCTGAGCTCTGCTCCGTCCGTATACTCCGTGGTAACGTAAACGAATCCGTTTTCGTCAACGGTTATGTTGTTGTAAGGATCCGCATACTCTTTTTCGCCGCCTTCGGCGTTTTTATTTATACGGCTCCAAATTATGTCAATAAAGCTTTTTGATACGGTCTGAGAACCGATAAAGCCTGTGAATTCACCCTCTGCGGAAAGAACGATTACACCCTCGTAGCAACGAGTAGAAGTAATGAAAATTCTTCCGTAAAGGTCAACCGCAATTTGCTGAGGCTCGAATGAAGCTTCATCAAGAAGGTTGGTTTTGGGCTTTCTGATGGTTCTTATGTATTCAAAATCTTTCGTGAATACTACAACCTGCTTGTTGCCAGTATCACAAACGTAGATATTGCTCTCGCCACTTGCCGTGTCGCTAACGAAAAGACCTTGAGGAGCTTTGAGCGAACGGGTCGTGCCTGTTGCATCTACGTAAGTTGTAATAAGTCTTTGTGCTTTGAAATACTTATCAAGAACTACTATACGGTCATTTCCCTTGTCTGCTATATAAACGTTACCCTCTTTATCGGTTACGATATCGCTGGGAAGGTTCATATCGGGCTTCGTGGGATCAAGCTTTTCAATTCCCATATCGATAGTGTCGTAAACCGCTTCTGCGGAATACGCCGTAGGCGATTTCATGGGAATTCCGTCAATGGAGTAGGTGTAAGTATCGTAGGGCTCGTATGCGGAGGAATATACTGTTCCGAAAATCATAACGAGAACAAGCGCAAAAACCAATATTTTTGTTAGTTTTTTCATATTTTCCTCCTTGTTTAGTCTTTCATACCGGACGAGCCCATCGTTTCAATGATCTTGCTCTGGTTGAGGACGAAGACACCGATGGGAACGATCATCATTACAACCGTTGCCGCAGCGCCTGCGCCTGAACGGGCGATACCACCCGTAACTATCTGCTGGATAGCGTAGTTGAAGGTTTTAAGCTCTTCCGAATGGATATATACGGAAGCGCCCATGTTCCAAAGTCCTTTGAAGGACTCGATGATAAGCGTCAGCCAAGCGGGCTTAACCATGGGCATTGCAATCGTAAGGAAGGTTCTGAATTCGCTCGCGCCGTCAAGTCTTGCAGACTCAAGAACGGTATCGGGAACGGAGCTTTCCATGAACTGCTTCATAAGGTAAAGTCCCATAGTTCCCGCAAGCGACGGAACTATTACGGAAAGATACGTGTCAATCCAACCGAACGAGGAAAGAATGATAAAGTGAGTTACCTGGTTAACGGTTGAATGGAACATGAGTGACATAACTATCAACTGGAATATCGCATTTCTGCCGGGGAAACGAAGCTTTGCAAGCGCGTAAGCCGCCATTGATGCGATTATAAGGTTACCCGTTGTACCGCAAATAGTTATAAACACCGTGTTGAATATGTATCTTGAGAAAGGTACCCACGAGTCGCTCATAAGCGTTACAAGATCTTTGAAGTTATCAAAGGTCGGGTTAATAACGTAGAAGCGAGGGGGGAACATAAAGAGCTCGTCAAGAGGCTTCAGCGACTGAATTACGACGTAGTACATAGGAATGAACATAAACACGCCGAGAACTGTGAGCATAAAGGTTATGCCCGCGTCACCGCCCCTGGAACGGTTGAGTATGACTTTATGGCCACGTATTCTGATTTTCTTCATCTTTTTTTCGTTCGCCATATTACTCACCTACCTTAGAAAGAGCCTTCTTTATAAGAATGTTAGATGCAAACATCATTATAAAGAGTATTACGGCAATCGCAGAAGCGTATCCTACCTCGTAACGCTGTCCACCGTAGTCATCAAGGTGGTGCATTATGGTATGCGCCGCATAGTCAACAGAGGGGAATCCGCAAAGCGCGGTAACGACGCCGCCAAAGCCGAACGAGTTCGTTATAGCAAGCACCGCACCGAACATCATCTGCGGTCTCATAGTGGGAAGGGTTATAAACCAGAGCTCCTGCCAACGGTTCTTGATACCGTCAACCGCTGCTGCCTCGTACATAGAACGGTCAACCGTCTGGAAGCCGGCTATGAAGGAAAGGAACGCGGTACCGAGAGAGGTCCAGAGCGCAACTACTATACAGAGAGGCATTACGTATGTAGCGTCCTCGAAGAAGAGGATAGGCTGATTTATAAGGCCGAGGTTCATAAGCGTTGCGTTTGCCCAACCGTAAGAGTCGGAGGAGAAGAGCGTCTTCCAAATCAGGTAAACCTGACCGGAAATCGAGGGTGCGTAGAATATAAGAGTTACAAACGCACGTACCTTGGGAGGAAGCTCGTTTACGAACCACGCTACGAAGAGTGAAAGGAGGTAGGAAACGGGACCTGTGATACAAGCGAAGATAACCGTGTTCTGCACAGCCAGCATGAAGATGTCATCGTAAAGGAAGAGTCTGATGTAGTTATCAATTCCCTTCCAATGGGGCATCTGGAGCATGTTAAAGTCTGTAAGACTTAAAAGAATTGAAAGCACGACGGGAAGGACTGTGAATATTATAAAGAGAATGAAGAAGGGCGCGAGCATAAAG
>JAZRGJ010000098.1:0-5991 GCA_045644125.1 Eubacteriales bacterium
CCCTTATTTTTTTCGCCTCTTTTGCGGCGTCCTCAAGGCTTTCTATTACGCAGTCGGCATATTCTTGGATTTCTTCGCCGTTTGGCTTTATGAGCCAAGGTCTACATTCTAAAAGATCCTTCATTTTGAAGGATTTCGAATCAATAACGACCTTTGCTCCTTTCTTTTTTGCGTCGGAAAGCAGTTGCTTCACGCTGTCAAGGGTTATGCCTTTCGGAATACTTCCGGTAAGGGTGATTACCGTATCTTCATCAATTGTTCCGTCAAGGATGGCAGAGATTTTCGATAATAGATCGGCGCTTGCCTCAAACCCCTCAAAGCTTATTCTCGTTTCGAGGGAATCATTGGTATGTACCGTTATATTTTCTCTTATGCGTCCCGGTATATTTAACTCAATTACGTTTAAAGCGTATCGGGAAAGCTGCTCGCGAAAGTCATCGGCGTTTTCGTCACCAAGAACGACGACTGCCGTGTTTTCCGTATCGCTTGCGGCAAGCGCCCGTGAGATATTGATTCCTTTTCCGCCTGCGTCCTTCGATATAAGCCTTACAAGGTTTTCTCGATGGGGCAGAAAGCTCTCGGAGTAGCAGTGAATGTCGAAAGCGGGATTAAGAGTTAGCGTTACAATCCTCATATTTTTTGCCTTCTCAAAGTTTAATTGACAATTTATTATACACCCTACAGTAATCAATTGCAAGTTTAATTGGGAAATAAACATAAAAAATTCGTATGAATAAAAATGCAAATTTTATTCATTCTTGTTGACAATGCGGAAAATATATATTATAATTATTTTAGATAATTATGCTCGCTCGCACGCGAGAGGAAAAGGAAATATGTTATGAACAGAAAGACAGCAAGAGAAAATGCGTTTATACTTTTGTTTGAAGCGGAGTGCAAAAAGGACGAAACCGCTGCAGAAATCTATGAAAAAGCGCTCGACCGTGAGCTTGAAGTTGACGATTACGTAAAAAAAGTTTTCTTCGGCGTATCGGAAAACAAAAAGTTTATTGACGAATGTATAGACAAGTGTCTTCTTAAATGGAAAAAAGAAAGAGTTTCGATAGTTTCACGCGCGATTCTTGAGCTTGCGTGCTATGAAATGTCTTTTATCGAGGATATTCCCACGAAAGTATCGATTAACGAGGCTATCGAGCTTTCAAAGAAATTTGACGACGATAAGGCTTATATGTTCGTAAACGGCGTTGCAAACGCAGTAGCCGAGGAACTTGGAAAGAAATGACGAAAAAAATTATAATGGGCATAGATACGAGCAACTATACGACGTCGACGGCTCTTATGTACGAGGACGGCGAGCTTATCGCTAACCTAAAACGCCCCTTGCCCGTGAAAGAGGGGGAGAGAGGACTTCGTCAGTCTGATGCGGTTTTTGCCCATATAAAAAATATACCCGACATAATGTCGGAGGCGCGCTCTTTGATCGGAGAGAATTCTCCCGTCGCAATAGGCGTTAGTACCCGTCCGAGAAACGTCGACGGCTCTTATATGCCGTGCTTTCTTACGGGTGTTGCCGTGGCAGAGTCCGTTTCGGCATCTCTCGGCGCGCCGCTTTATAAATTTTCGCATCAGTGCGGTCACGTTATGGCGGCGATTTATTCTTCGGGCGCTTATCACCTTTTAGATAAAAGCTTTGCGGCGTTTCACGTTTCCGGCGGTACTACCGAAATGTTAAAGCTGAGTTTTTCGGGCGAGGCGTTTTCCGCCGAGCTTGTCGGCGCTACGGCGGATTTAAACGCAGGGCAGGTGATAGATAGGGTAGGCACGTATCTCGGCTTGCCTTTTCCGTCGGGAAAGTATATTGAAGAGCTTGCCAAAACTAACACCGAAAAGATTCCCTCAAAGAAGCCTAAAATCTCCGATATGAAAATAAATCTTTCGGGGCTTGAAAATATGGCTGTAAAGCTTTACGAAGAAAGCTCCGATAAAGCGCTGACTTCGGCTTTCGTTCTTGATTACGTAGAAAAGGGCTTATCCGCTCTTGCGGAAGCGTATATAGAAAAATTCGGCAATACGGAATTTCTTTTTGCCGGCGGAGTTATGTCAAACTCAATAATACGGAATAAGCTACAGTCAAAATTCAAAGCATACTTTGCGTCCCCCGAGTTTTCAGCGGATAACGCCGTCGGAATCGCAGAGCTTGCGAGAAGAAAATATAACAGGAGTGTTTAATGGATATTTCAGCTCTAAGGGAGCGCTCGTCACCCACAGCAATGACGGTTGCCGAGCTTAATGAATTTATCAAGAATATTTTTGACTCAAACCGCGCTTTGTCATCTGTAACTGTAAAAGGGGAAATATCGAATTTCACGCTTCATAGAAGCGGTCACTTGTATTTCTCGCTTAAGGACAGCGAGTCGCAGATAAAATCGGTCATGTTTCGCTCGTCTGCCGCAAGGCTTAAGTTCGTGCCGGAAAACGGCATGAAAATTATAGCTCACGGCTCGGTTTCCGTTTATTCTCGTGACGGCTCGTATCAGTTTTACGTAAACTCTATACAGCCCGACGGAGTCGGAGCTCTTTATCTTGCGTATGAACAGCTGAAAGCAAAGCTTGAAGCGGAAGGATTGTTTTCACAGGAGCTTAAGCGCCCGATTCCCGAATTTCCTGAAAGAATCGGCGTTATAACTTCTCCTACGGGAGCTGCCGTGAGAGATATTATAAACGTAGCGGGGCGTCGCTATCCATTAGCTAAAATATATCTTTATCCCTCGCTCGTTCAAGGTGACGGAGCGGAGGAAAACCTTATATCTGCGCTTGATTATTTTAATAAAACCAAGCTTGTAGACACGATAATTATCGGCAGAGGCGGCGGCTCGATTGAGGATCTTTGGGCATTCAACGGCGAGCGCCTTGCAAGGAAAATATACGAAACTGAAATTCCGGTAATTTCAGCAGTCGGCCATGAAACCGATTTCACAATATGCGATTTCGTATCCGATCTTCGAGCTCCCACGCCGTCAGCGGCGGCAGAGCTTGCCGTGCCCGATATAAGAGAGCTTTTTATGACGCTTGCCGCTTGCGAAGAGCGTTTGTCGCTTTCTCTTATACGTCTTTCGGAAATAAAACGTGAAAAATTGCAAAATTCAAGCCAAAGGCTTGTTGAAAGCGGCGGAAAAATAAGCGCGCAGCGCCGTGAAAATCTTGACGGAATATACGAAAAGATTTCCAAAGCTATGTCTTCTAACGTAAAGGATAAAGCTGCGCTCTTAAAGCTTTTTGCCGAAAAGCTCAATGCGTTAAGCCCTCTTTCCGTTTTGGCAAGAGGATACGCTATTCCCGAAAACGAAAGCGGCATCATAAGAAGCGTTTGCGAGCTTGAGCGCGGAGATAATTTTAAGCTCCGCTTGAAAGACGGCTCGCTTGTTGGTAAGGTTGAGAAAATTGAAAGAGGTCTTAAGAATGAATAAAGATATTAAGTTTGAAGAAGCAATTGAAAAGCTTGACTCTATAGTTTCAAAGCTCGAATCGGGCTCTGCGGCTCTTGACGAATCGCTTGCGCTTTTTGAAGAGGGCGTTGCTTTGATCAAGCTTTGTAATAAAAAACTCGACACAGCCGAGCAAAAGGTAAGAATACTTATCGAATCTGAAGACGGCCACGTCACAGATGCGCCTTTTATAAACGATGAGGCTTGATTTATACCTTTCCGAAAACGGCTACGCCAAAAGCCGTACCGAAGCGAAAAATCTTATAACCGACGGCGCTGTCAAGGTTTGCGGCTCGACCGTAACGAAGCCTGCGTATGAGGTTGACGTCGGTGTTGAGATAGAAATCACGAAAGAAGCTTCAAAATACGTCAGCCGAGGCGGCTATAAGCTTGAGGGGGCGCTCGAAGCCTTTAAGCTTTCTCCCGTAGGAAAGCTTTGTATCGACATCGGCGCTTCAAGCGGCGGTTTTACCGACTGCCTCTTGCAAAACGGCGCTGCGCGCGTAATTGCGGTGGATTCCGGCACTATGCAGCTTGATAAGAGCTTGAGAGAGGATTCTCGTGTCACCGTTTGCGAAAACTTCAACGCAAGATATATGACGCCGGGGGATTTTGATTTCACGCCAAGTTTTGCGGTGATGGACGTTTCGTTTATATCGGCAACCTATATTATTCCGGCAGTTTTCAACGTGCTTTCCGAAGCTTCCGATTTCGTTTGTCTTGTTAAACCTCAGTTTGAGGTCGGCCGCTCGCTTCTTGGCAAGGGCGGCATAGTTAAAGACGAAAAGCACAGAAAAATGGCTCTTGAAAAAGTAATAGAATTCGCAAAAATACAAGGATTTGAATATATATCTTATACCGATTCTCCGATTCTCGGCGGTGACGGTAACAAGGAATATCTCGTTCACTTTAAAAAAACGGAAAAGAGATTTCACAATGAAGAAAATACTGATAATTCCGAACAAAAATAAGGATAAGAATCTGGAAGTCAGCGTTCGCGTATCGAAGCTTCTCGCATCTTACGGAGCATTCGTTTGCGTGCAGAAAAAGTATGAAACGGACCTTTCCGGATTCGCAACGTCAATATCTGAAATTCCTTCCGACCTCGACCTTATAATAGTTATAGGCGGTGACGGCTCGGTGCTTGACGCTTCGGTGCTTGCGATAGAAAAGGAGATTCCGATTCTCGGCGTTAACCTTGGAAAGCTCGGTTATCTTGCGGAGCTTGACGTAGATAATATCGAAATGCTTGCAAAGCTTTTCACCGGTGAATACGCTGTTGAAGATAAGATGCTTCTTGAGGCTTCTTGTATATCAAACGGAAAGGTATTCAAATCTGAGCGCCTTGCTGTAAACGATATTATAATTTCGCACGATACCTTCCTCGGAATAGCGGATTTCAGGCTTGAAAAAAGTGACGGAGAATGTGTGCGTTACCGTGCCGACGGTATGATTTTTTCAACTCCCGTAGGCTCGACCGCATATTCGCTTTCAGCAGGAGGTCCTATCGTGGCTCACGGAATAAATTCGATTCTTGTAACGCCGATAGCGCCGCACTCGTTCTTTAATCGCTCTATAATTTTCAGTCCGAGCGATAAATTGAAGATTAAAAACAACGAGAATACCGAGCTTAAGATAAGCGTTGACGGCAGACTTTTTTCTGCGCTTAATTGCGGTGATGAATGTATTGTCGAAACTTCTTCAAAAACGCTCAAAATGTTAAGCTTCAATCAAAATAATAATTTCTCAACTCTTTTCAAAAAGATGAGAATTCTGGAGGATATAAAATGAAAGGCGCAAGACAGGAAAAAATACTTGAAATCATAGAAAAATACGATATATCCACGCAAGAAGAATTGATTGAGAAGCTTGAGGAGGCGGGAATTTTTGCCACCCAAACGACGATTTCCAGAGATATTCGTCAGCTTAATCTCGTAAAGGGCGTATCAAGTGACGGCGCTTATAAATACATAGCTCCGAAAACCCGAAGAAACGAGGGCGGAGTTATGAAAAACGCTATTTCGGATTCTGTCGTAAGCGTTGAATCCGCTCAGAATCTCGTGGTGGTTAAAACAACGCCCGGAATGGCTAATGCGGTTGCGGTCGGAATAGATTCTCTTGAGCATCCGCATATCGTGGGATGCGTTGCCGGCGACGATACCTTGCTTCTCGTTATGAAAGACAACGAAGCGTCCGTCATAGTTGAAAATATACTCAAAACAGCATTTGAATTGTAATCACGGAGGGGAAAAATGCTATTTTCCTTGCATATTGAAAATATTGCGGTAATTAAAAACGTAGATATTGATTTTTCTTCGGGCTTTATGGCTCTCACGGGTGAAACCGGCGCCGGAAAATCGATTATAATAGATAGCATAAATCTTCTGCTCGGTAAAAAAGCGGAACGTGAGCTTATAAGAAGTGGCGAAAGCTCCGCAATGGTTAGCGGTTTGTTCGGCGAGCTTAAGGATTCCGCTGTTAAAGCGCTTTTCGAATGTGGCATAACACCGGACGAAGACGGAAACGTTCTTGTGCAAAGAACTAT
>JAZRGJ010000099.1:0-7622 GCA_045644125.1 Eubacteriales bacterium
CGATTGAGCCGACAAGATCTCCCTCTGAAATAATAGGCATAGCGCAACTGACGTAATGCGAGCCGTCATCCGTTAAAGGAATAGTTTCTTTTCCGGGCTCTCTTAAATATAAGCTTCTCGATTCAATTATTTCTTCTAAAGAACGAGATATTTTTCTATCGGAATACTCCCTTTTTGATGCTCCCGAAACGCATATAATAGCATCTCTGTCACAGACGAAAATCGGCATTCCGCAAGTTTTTTGAAGAGTTTCGGCATATTCTGCGGCAAATGAATGAAGCTCGCCTATCGGCGAATATTTTTTAAATATTACTTCCCCATCTCTGTCGGTATATATTTCAAGAGGATCGCCCTCACGAATACGCATAGTGCGTCTTATTTCTTTTGGAATGACGACGCGTCCGAGGTCGTCAATTCTTCTGACTATTCCTGTTGCTTTCATATATATAAAATCTCCTTAATTTACAGATTTCTACAATGTTAGTATCTGTAAGATAAGGAGATTTATACTTTAATTTTGGATTTTAGTCGTTCCAATCAAGCACGAGTCTTGCGCCGTCGTAGGCTTTATCCCATCTGAACGCTCTCTCGCACATGCCATCGTCGGATACGAAAATTTCGGGATTGGCATTTTTATCATAGTTTTTAATGCCGTATCTTCTCGTGTCTTCGTCCGCAAGCTTATATATTGAATTTATGCGTTCCATCTCCTTATCTTTCAATATGCCCGGAGTGACGGATGCAAGCGTCGTCATACCCGTTACAGCGCACATTTCAAGATAGTCAAGATTAAGTTCTGCGTCAACTCTTTCAGTAAACGAAGCGCAGTCGGGATCGACTCTGTAAAGAGCATCGTTAAGCGGCAAACGCATAACCGAGTTAACGCCGAAGCGCCTTGTCCATTCAAAGCTGTTGCCGCTGGTGTCGTTTCCTACGCGGTAAGTTGAATGTATGCCCGCAGTCAAGTGACTGACGGTGTTACAACCTATAACGTCGGCGTCGCCTGCGCCGTTCTGAATGGCTTTGTAGAAATTTTTTATAATAGTCGCATTGGTTTTCGTTCTGTCAAAAGGAGATTTTCCGCGGTAATAAACGGTGTATTTACTGTTCTCTGCAGTAAGAGGTTCCGCGCCAAAGTAATCCACCGTCGAAAAATCGTGCTTTATCAGCTCGTATCCCCAGCTTCTAATAGTTGCGGTATCCTTCGTTATTCTTTCAAGAGTATAAGGATGCGACGGATCAAGAAAAACTCCGCCTTCATTGCATCTTGCAAGCTTAGCCTCCTCGGGCAAATCTCCGAGAGTCAGAAGCGGACGGAACCAGATTCCCGCCTTTGCGCCCTTGTTATGTATAGCTTCGGCGGTTTTTCTCATATCTCCGCCAAAACGTTCGTTTGGCACCCAAGGGCCGCCGATATAATATCCGTCGTCGTAGGTGCGGTTAAGCTGCCAGCCGTCGTCGATAATCATATAAGGACGGTGCTTTGTGCCCTCGCACATTTTCATAAGATAGTCGGTTTCGGTCATTATAACGTCGTGTGAAATTCTGCCGTAAGCCCAATACCAGTTGTTTACACCGAATATAGGCTCTTTGGGAAGCACCGGAGCATCACACATCATATAAGAAAATTTCTTCGCAACCTTATAAGGATCTTCTCCCTCTTTGCCGAAGAATTCAACTATTTCGCACGCAACTAAAGGTTCTTTGAGGTCGGTTCCGCCTCTTCCGTTGGTAAGATTTAAAAAGAGCGTAACTCCGTGTGTATCTATCATCCATGAAGCGAAGCAGTCAGCGCCTGTTTTTACGCCGTAGCACGCCATTTTGTTATCACCGATAGCATAAGAGTACCAAGGCATAAGTCTTGCGCTCATAACAGAGCGCCATTCAAGATAACAGTGCTGTCCCGTTCTCTCCCATTGATCTCCGTACACCTTGTCGATAAATTCCATTTCGCCTCTGAAACGGAGCTTTAAAAACTTTACGGGTGAGCCGCTGGGGTAAATGACGACTTTTGCTGAATTTTCACCGACAATATAGTCATATTTAACGTCGCAACACTTCGTTGAAGCTTCTTCAAAACGAAAAAGGGTGGCTTCGGTTGCGCCAAAAGCATTATCGGGCGCTCTTAAAACTGAAACGAAATTTTTATCCATTTTGTTTCTCCAATTAAATTTATATTTAACTATATTATAAATGAAGCGGAGAGATTTGTCGTTGTACTATATTACTTTTTTTCTTTTTGATTTGCACTATCTTTTTGCGATAGCCGCGATAACGGTACAAAAAGCGAAAATTTGTTGCACAATTTACTTCGTTAAAGTCTATTCTTCGAAACGCCCTTTTGAGTGATTATCTTTTTATTTCCGGCGAGCCGTTGGAGCGCATAAAGTTTTCGATTTCCTCGCAAGAGAAAAGAGATGCGTCTCCGTATATAGTATGCTTCAAAACGGATGTGTTGAGTCCGTAATGAACTGCATATTCGGGATTTTGAAAATCGGTAAGCAAGCCGTGAATAACGCCCGAAGCGTAAGCGTCACCGCCGCCGACACGGTCGAAAATATTGAAGCGTATGGGATTTGTCATATGGAACTTCTCTTCTCCGCCTTTAGCAGAAAAGAAGAAGCCGGAAAGCGAATTTTCCGTTGCGGAATGTACTTTTCTTTCCGTTCCGAAAACGTATTCAACATTGTATTTCTTGAGAAGCCTCGGGAATACGTCAAGGCATTTATCCATAGCTGATGACGATTCGTTGCTTTTGATTTGAGGAATTCCAAGCATCGTTACGGCATCCCACCAGCTTGCGAAAAGAATATCAACGTAAGGCATAAATTTTTTATAAACCGGGCGAGCCTCTTCAACCGTCCAAAGCTTGCGCCTGAAATTGAAATCGAAGCTTACCTTTGCTCCGCGTTTTTTTGCTTCTTCCGCAGCTCTGAAAGCCGCCTCCCTGACTCTTCTGCCGAGAGCGAGGGTTATTCCGCTGATATGAAACCATGTGGCATCCTCGAAAACGGCATCCCAATCAACCTCGTCAAGCTCAAGACGGGTTATTGCGGAGTGCTTTCTGTTGTAAATTACCTGCGAAGGTCTTCCGCCAAATCCCGTTTCAAGAAAGTAAATTCCTATCGTGGTAGAGCCGCGTACTATGTAATCGGTATTAACGCCGTTTGCACGTAAGTGGCTTATCGCTCCGTCGCCAAGCTGATTGGGAGGAAGCTTCGTTAAGAAGAGAGTTTTATGCCCCATTCTTGAAAGCGCTACGGCAACGTTTGCCTCGCCTCCGCCGTAATTTACGAGAAAAGAACGGCTTTGATTTATGGTCGAGTAATCAGGCGTTGAAAGACGCATCATTATTTCGCCGAAAGTAACTATTTTTTCCTGTTTCGCGCTCATTTTAATACCTCGCAAAAAGTAAAATTTGATTCATTTATTTCAATTTTTTAACGCAGTTGAATTTATCGCCGTAGTCTACGATTTCATCGATTATTTCGGAGTAATCAAAAGAATATGTATAATTTTTATATAAATCGAATAAATTATGTGGGGAAACTTCTAAATCTCCGTCTTCGTAAACCAAAACGGAATTGCTAAGACCGTAGTCTTTATAATACGGAGCCGAAGCTAAGTAATCCGTAAATAAAACAAATTCTATTACGTATTCAACGTCTCCAAAATATTGATATGCTTTATCATCTTCTTTAATATTATCTTTAATTTTGATCACTCTGGTGTTTTTAATTTCAAAATGACCGTCCGGTTCAGACCATGAGATTCCCAGATCTTCTTCGTACGATTCTTCCCAATGTTCTTCAAGAATTTCAATCGCATCTTCAACCAACGCTTTTTCGCTGTCGCAAGACGTCAAGCATAAAGAAAACATTAAAGAAATTATCAAAATTAACGGTAAAAAAACTTTTTTCACTGTAAATCTCCTACGCTTTTTCTTAATTATAACATATTATTTTTCTTAAATCAAGTTGACTTTTGAAATGTTAATTTTTACGAAAACTAATAAAGAAGTTTTTCTATAACGTAAAAGCTCTTCAAAACTGAAGAGCTTTTTTAAATATTTGTTCTGATTTTGATTTAACCTCTTCGGCATAGTTCCCTATTTTTGAAATCGCCTTCAAGAATTTTTTATAAGCGCCATTGTCAACGCCGTGCAAGTCGCTTCCGATTCCAACGACAAGCCCTCTTGAGAGCCACTCAAATAAATGCTTGCGCTTAAAAAATGCCGAAAGAGAATCTGCGTTCAACTGAATCTTAACGTCCAATTCCAAAAGCGCCTCTATTCTCGCGCGAGGGTATCTGTCAGCGTGCGCTAAAATAACGTTAAATCCGTTTTCTTTCAGGCGCTTTACCGTGTGAATCATTCCGTGGGTAAGATTTGAAAAAGGTAATTCTAACAAAAGGAAATCAGTTCCCTGAAAGCAAAGCTCTTCTATTCCTTGCAACTTATGCAAACCTTCGCAAAGCAAAACCTCAGCGCCAAGTTTTATTTCGGGGATAATAACACCAGCTTCTTTTATCTTTAAATACGCTTTGTTGCGATTTTCAACAAACGAAGAAACGGTATGCTGATGAGGATAAAAGTGCGAGGTGGCGAAAATCTTGCTTACGCCGAAGCTTTCGGCAAGCTTTAATTGCTTTAACGTGGTTTCAAGAGAATCGCTTCCGTGATCAAGTGCGGGCAAAATATGTGCGTGAAAATCGACGAAATCTATACTTTTAAGTTTCATATTACGCCCTCCTTTTTTATAATTATAAATTATATTTTAAATTTTGTCAATCTATGGAAGAGTTTAAAATATCCGAGAGCTTGACAAAATCCTCGGTGCTGAGTCTTTCTCCGCGGACGTTTGCATCGTGTCCGAGCTTCAGAATAGCCTCAACCACCGCTTCTTTCTTAAGTCCGGGAAGCTTTGCGCTTATTGCATTTTGCAAGGTTTTTCTTCTCATTTCAAAGCCTGCTCGAATAAGATCTCTGAAAAGCTTTTCGTTTTTAGGCGTGTATTTTTTCTCGTCGTAAAGGTCTATTCTTACCACGGCGCTATCAACCTTGGGCATGGGAATAAAGCATCCTTTTGAAACCTTAAAAAGCTTTCTTGCCTCTCCGTAAAATCCGAGGACGGCGGTAATTGCGCCGTAATCCGAGCTGCCGGGCTTCGCAACGAGCCTTGAAGCGACCTCGTTTTGTATCATAACGGTGATAGATGAAAGCTTAATTCCCGATTCCAGAAGCATCATAAGTATGGGAGTCGTTATGTAGTAAGGCAAATTTGCGCAAACGGAAACGGACATTCCGTCCGAATACTTCTCTACGATTCCGGCTAAATCGCACTTCATAACGTCCTCGTTGATTACGGTAACGTTATCGAATTCTTCAAGAGTTTTATTAAGAATGGGTATCAAGCCTTTATCGATTTCGATAGCAACGACTCGGCGATAACGCATTGCAAGCTCTTGAGTTAAAGTGCCGATTCCGGGGCCTATCTCAATTATAAGGCTATCTTCGGTATTCGCCGCATTATCGGCTATGTCCTCGGGGATTATTCTGTTGGTAAGGAAATTCTGCCCAAACTCTTTTCTGAAATTTATTCCCGCATCAGCCATCAAGCTCTTGATAACGGATAGATTACATAAATCCATATTACCTCCAATACTTTATCAAAGTACGGTTTTTATAAAAAAAAGAAGCAACCCAACGGTTGCTTGTTTTCTGGAGCTGGTGACCGGACTTGAACCGGTGACCTGTTGATTACGAATCAACTGCTCTACCAACTGAGCCACACCAGCAACTGCAAAATATTCTATCATTATTTCTCCCATTTGTCAAGAGCATTTACTAAAATATTATATTAAAATTTTATGCGCCGTAATTAACCGTGAAAATACGTCTTGCATTTGGTTAATTACGGCGCGTTTTTTAAAATATTTTATAAAGCAGGCGGCGAACAACCTCAAAAGGAATTACGGAAAACGCAATAAGTATAACGTATAGCAATTCCCTTGCCAAAAGCGGCGCTGTTCTGAATGCCGCTCCGCCGAAATAAATCATTATAATCTGTATTGCCGATATTAAAATCATAATAAAAATGAAAAGCTTATTTTTCCTTATATTTGAAAGTATGAAAACTCTTTCGCACCTTGCTCCGAAGCAATTAAAAATTCCGGCAAAAATAAAGAGCGCGTAAAATGCCGTCAAGTGATAAATACCGTCGCCGCCTCTGAAGATCGATTTAATCGAATCAAGCCTTAAGAAAAGAAAACACAAAAGCAAGGTATACGCGCCTGTAAATGCGATATGATTCAGCATTTCACGTGAAAGTATCGGCTCGTCACGTCGCTTCGGCTTTTCTTTCATGTAGTATTCGAGCGCAGGCTCGGCAGAAAAAGCGAGGCCGCCCAAAGTATCCATTACTATATTTATCCAAAGCATTTGAATTATCGTTATCGGGCTGTCAATACCCAAAAATTGCCCGATAAGAGAAATTCCGCAAGCCGCAAGATTCATTATCAGCTGAAAGCTTATGAATTTTCTTATAGATTTAAATATCGTTCTTCCGTAAAGGATAGTTCTGTTTATCGCAAGAAAACTGTTATCGAGAATAACTATATCGCCCGCATCCTTTGCAATATCAGCGCCGCTTTCCATTGCAAATCCTATATCCGCAAGCTTTAAAGACGGCGCATCGTTGATTCCGTCGCCCGTCATTCCCACCACGAGATCCATCTCTTGCGAAATTCTGACAAGCCTGGTTTTATCTTGCGGAAGCGCTCTTGCTATTACACGCAAATCGGGCAGAGCCGCTTTTACTTCGTCGTCGCTCATTTCACGAAGCTCGTCGCTCGTGATAACGCTTTTCTCGTCATAACCCGTCAAAATTCCCGCTTCTTTTGCGACCTTTGCGGCGGTTTCTTTTGAATCCCCGGTAAGCATAACTATCTGAACGCCGGCTCCCTTAACGCCCTTTATTGCGTCCTTTACGTTTTGCCGTAATTTATCACGCAAAACTATGAGCGCCAAAAATACGTAATCGTCGCTTTGGCGAGGCTTATATGCTACTGCAATAACTCTCTCTCCGGAACTTGCGTTTGAGAAAAAGCTTTGCTCCGTTCTTATTCTGTCAAAAGCTTCAAGCTCTCCGTTTTCGCATAGCGCATATTTCGCTTTCGAGAAAATTATTTCGGGCGCTCCTTTTATAAGCGTTAATCCGTCTTTGAATATCAGCTTCGAATGTTTTACTTCGCTATTAAAAGGAAACTTTTCCTTAACTTGAAGATTTTCGCAATTTTCGCTTAAAAAATATCCCGTAATAGCCTTATCCGTTGCGTTTCCGCCAATAATTTTGCCGTCGCTGATTTCAGAATCCGTGTTATAAAATGCGGATAGCGTGAGCAGTTTATATAAATTATTGTTTTTCCTTAAAGCCTTAATGCTGTTATAGCTTTCGTTTTGAGAAATTATTTTATCACATTCAAGATTCCCCGTCGTGATAGTTCCCGTTTTATCCGTAAAAAGAATGTTTAAGGAGCCTGCCGTTTCTATTCCGACAAGCTTTTTAACCAACACTCCGTCACGCAGCATCTTTTTCATGTTGGCAGACAAAACGACCGTAACC
>JAZRGJ010000100.1:0-1528 GCA_045644125.1 Eubacteriales bacterium
GGTGAAGAACTTTTTAAGCTCTTTTCCCGTGAGAGCCCAAAGGGGCGTTTTGGCGTCGGATTTAACCGCCTCGTACTTTATTTTCTTAGAGCCTATCCGGCTTGTTGCAAGCTTTATATATTTTGCAGAAATTATAAGATAAGCAACTACGGCGGCAACGACGCATACTGCGGCAACGCTTAAAAGAGGAAGCGGCTTCAACAAAGACGCATTTCCTATAAACTCAAGGATTTTAAGATTTTTGGGAAGCGCTTCGGGATTGAAATTGACAAGGAAGCTATCCATTCCCGTAATGAGCTTATTGTATCCCCAAAAATAAAGGAACATAAATCCGAGAGAAAGAATCAAGGTTACAAACGTGCTCTTTCTTATTTTCTTTGAAAGATACGCAAGAAGATAACCGACGGCAGACGAGAGAGCCGTTGCGAGAAGGGGTGTGAAAAGCGACACGGAGAGCGCGCCTAAAACGCCCAAAAAGTCGCCGGAAATTATTGCGTAGACTACGACAACCGGCAAAATCACAAGCGCCTCTATCATATAGTTAAACACAAGAACTACTATAGTTCTCGATATGACGAGCGCCCTTTCGGGAATGGGCATTGCGAGAAGCAAATCGTTATCCTTGCAATCGAAAAGCTCGGATTTCGTTTCAAAAATGCTTAAAAGAAATACGGCAGTAAATGATGCCAAAGTGAATATAGCGAAAAAGAGCCACGAAAAACCGTTAGGGATAAACGCTACGCCCAACATATAGGCAAACATGCCCGACAAAAATGCGACTGCGGCAAAAAGATAAGTAAAAAGGAGCGCAAAAAGAACGATTTTTCCCTTCGATGCCTTTTTCCCCTGCTTAAACATTCCCGAAAAGAAGCCGCGAAGCCTGTTTTTTACGAGAAGCTTAACCATTTTCCGCCTCCAAATCAAGAAATACCTCTTCAAGCGAATCGTCGCCGCGAACCTCGTCCATAGCTCCGATTACAACGAGCTTGCCGCCCTTGATTATCGCAACCTTATCGCAAAGTTTTTCTGCAACGTCGAGAACGTGGGTTGAGAAGAAAATCGAGCCGCCCGATGCGCAATGCTCACGCATCATTTCCTTAAGTGTGTGCGAAGCTTTGGGATCGAGTCCAACGAAAGGCTCATCCATAAGTATAATTTCCGGCGAGTGAATCCATGCGGAAATTATGGCAAGCTTCTGCTTCATACCGTGAGAATATGCGGAAATAGGTTGAGCCAAGTCCTCGGTTAATCCCAACATATCGGCGTATTTGTGTATTTTTTCGTTTCTCGCATCACGACCGACGCCGTACACGTCGGCTATGAAGTTAAGATATTTGATTCCCGAAAGATAATCGTAAAGCTCGGGATTATCCGGGATATATGCAAGAATTTTTTTACACTCCAAGGGCTTTTCACGAATCGACATATCTTTAATAAATATTTCACCCTCATCAAAGCCGAGTATTCCCATGCAAGCCTTAAGAGTCGTGGTTTTTCCTGATCCGTTATGTGCGATAAAGGCGCATAT
>JAZRGJ010000101.1:0-3776 GCA_045644125.1 Eubacteriales bacterium
TCGCATAGTTGTCACACCATTTAATAACCTACTATATTCAGCCATACCGCGATCAGCATTTCTACCGAATTTTAGTATGACTAAAAAAGGGTATAAAATGCCCATGTAGGTTATTTTTATTAAATTGGCGTGACAAGAACATTATAACATTTATTTTTTGATTTTGCAAGTAGTAAAATTAAAAAAGCCCCCACAAAATAGGGGGGCTTTTAGCTGTTTAGTCTTTTTTAAGATACGACTTATCAATAATCGCTGTTTTTGCGGTTTTCCTTATACTTTCAATGCCGTTTTTACAGCTCGCTTTCGTCGTGTAGCCTTGCGAATGGCAAATGCAAGAGCCGTTTGAAGCGTTGAGTCTGAAGCGGTACGCGCCGCCCTTGTCCTGATAGATTTCCCACTTCGGATAGGGAAGAGTTTCGTAAGACTTCAAGGTCTGGTCCTCAATCGGCGCTTTTTCCGCATTTTCGATAACGCTTTTGATTCCGTTCATAGCGGAGCTTGACGAAGAATAAACTTGCGAGGTTGCAACGATAACTTGGTTTGCGGCGTAAAGATTGAAAACGAAGCGCTCGTCCTTTGCCTTTTTTATCTCGAATTTGCCAACGGCGCTCGCCTTTTTGGGAGCTTCGGGCGTCGCTTCTGCCTTTTTCGGCTCTGCCGCAGGCTTTGCGCTTACTTTAGCAGGGGCTTTTTTCGGTTCTTCTTTTTTTTCAACTTTTGCGGCGGGGGCGGGCTTTTCCACGGTTTCCGTCGCTTTTGCAATAGTTTCCGTTTTCTTTACTTCTTCCTGTTTTTTCTTTTTGAAAATACTGAATAATCCCATAAAATAGTCCTCGCTTTTTGAGAATTTGTTTTACAAGATTATTTTATCATATTTCCCGACGATTTTCAACAAATATTTAAGGATTTTTTATTTTCATTCTTCATTGCTCATTCTTCATTCTGCATTTTTTCAAGTATTCCAGCGCTTCCTTGATTCCGCCAATTTTAGCCTTCCCCAGCGGGGGAAGGGGGACCGCTTGCGGTGGATGAGGTGTTATAAACTCTTTTTTTACTCTCTTTTTTCAAGTATTCCAGTGCTTCCTTGATTCCGCCAATCTCGTCGATAAGACCGCAATTTTTTGCCTCGTAGCCGTCGAGAATCGAGCCTATATCGTTAACCAAAATATCCGTGCGGTTCATCATATCACGAAAAACGCTCTCTTTAACCGAGGAATGAGAGGTGACGAAGTTTATAATCCTCGTTTGCATTTTTTCAAGATAATCGAAAGCTTGGGGAACTCCGAGCGTAACTCCGTTCGTTCTCACAGGGTGAATCGTCATCGTCGCAGAGGGGACTATGAAAGAGCGCCCTGCGCTTACCGCAAGGGGAACTCCAATGGAATGACCTCCGCCAAGAACGATAGACGCAGTCGGCTTCGAGAGGCTCGCAATCAGCTCCGAAATCGCAAGTCCTGCTTCAACGTCGCCGCCGAGGGTGTTGATAAGGATTAAAATGCCGTCAATTTTATCGCTTTCTTCAAGAGCGACGAGGAGGGGAATTATGTGGTCGTATTTCGTTGATTTTTGATTGGAATCGAGAGAAAAATGCCCCTCGATTTGCCCTATAATAGAAAGGCAATAAAAATTTCCGGCTCCGTTTTCTATTTCAACACCGCCGTGTTTATCTATTTCTTCAAGCTTTTCTGCGTCAGTCATAGCTTTTTCCTTTTTTAACAAAAATTTTTCTTATTTTTTTCGATAATCTTCGCTTTTATACATTGATTTTTTGAAAGGTTTATGGTATAATCTATAAGGTATGTTATGTTTATAACAAGAATTGTTATTTTTCTGACAATTTATTAAGAAATTTTTTTAAAGGAGCTTTCAAAATGAAAGAATTTATAGTTGAAACATCTGCAAGACACATTCACCTTTCCCGTGAGGCAGTTGACGTACTTTTCGGTGCGGGCTACGAGCTCACTAACAAGAAGGATCTTTCCCAGCCCGGTCAGTACGCATGCGCTGAGAAGCTCGTCGTAGTTGGTCCTAAGGGCACGCTTAAGGCATCCATTCTCGGTCCTACCCGTCCTGCAAGCCAGGTTGAGATTTCTCTTACCGACGCTCGTTCCATCGGCGTTAAGGCCCCCATCCGTGAGAGCGGCGACATCGCAGGAAGCGGCGCTTGCAAGCTTGTTAACCCCGATAACGGCGCAGAATACGAGCTTTCTGAGGGTGTTATCGCAGCTAAGCGTCATATTCACTTGACTCCCGAAGCAGCGGCAGAGCTTGGCGTTTCCGATAAGGAAATCGTTTCCGTTAAGGTTAATTCCGACTCCGAGCGTTCTATCATCTTCGGCGACGTAGTTGTAAGAGTTTCCGAAAAATTCGCTCCTGCAATGCATATCGATACCGACGAGGCTAATGCGGCTTATAACACCAGCTTCGAGGTTTACGGCACTATCGTAAAGTAATATGAAAATTCTTTTTCAAGGCGACAGTATAACTGATGCCGGCAGAGATTTTCGCAATTATCACGATCTTGGACCGGGATATCCGAGCTTTGCCGCTTCACATATAAAAGAAGCGTTTCCCGATGCCGATTTTGAATTTATCAATTTCGGAATTAGCGGAAACAGAACGAGTCAGCTTTTTGACCGTCTTTATAACGATTGTATAGCGTTTCAACCCGATATAGTTTCGATTCTTATCGGTATAAACGACGTTTGGCACCGTTACGGAGCAAATAAAATTGCTACGACCGATGCGCAAATAGAGCTTAATTACCGTTCAATTCTTGAACGCTTAAAAAGAGAAACGAATGCGAAGATAGTAATCCTTTCTCCCTTCCTTCTCGACGCTCCCGGAAAAGAGCATATCCGCGAGGATCTTAAAGTCTTGCTTCCTATCGTAAGAAAGCTTGCCCGTGAGTTTGCGGACGTCTTTATTCCTCTTGATGAGATATTTGACGAGGCGCTCAAAACTCAGCCGGAGCCGCTTTATTATTCCGCGGACGGCGTTCATCCGAACGAAAACGGCAGAGCGTTTATCGGCGCGCTTTATGCCGAGGCTGTTAAGCCTTTAATTGAAAGTTTAATTAAATAAAATATATTTCAAAGGAGAAATTTGAAAATGGCAGAACTTGTTTATTCCAAAGAAGTGGAAAACATGTGCATCGTTGCCAAGGGCCCTCACCACGGTCCCGCTCCCATTCCCGAAGAGGGCAAATGGGTAAAGGCAAAGGAAATTACCGACATCTCAGCTTATACTCACGGTGTGGGCTGGTGCGCACCTCAGCAGGGCGCTTGTAAGCTCTCTCTTAACGTTAAAGACGGTATCATCGAGGAAGCTCTCGTTGAAACCATCGGTTGCTCGGGTATGACTCACTCCGCGGCTATGGCTGCTGAAATCCTCCCCGGTAAGACCCTTCTCGAAGCTCTTAACACCGACCTCGTTTGCGACGCTATCAACACCGCTATGCGCGAACTCTTCCTCCAGAGCGTATACGGACGTTCTCAGTCTGCTTTCTCTGAAGGCGGTCTCGTTATCGGTGCTGGTATGGAAGACCTCGGTAAGGGCGCTCGTTCCATGGTTGGTACTATGTACGGTACTAAGGACAAGGGCGTTCGCTACCTCGAAATGACCGAAGGTTATTGTACCCGTATGGCTCTTGATGAAAACGACGAAGTTATCGGCTACGAATTCGTTTCGCTTGGCAAGATGACCGATTTCATTAAGAAAGGTATGGAACCCAACGAAGCTTACGCTAAATCCATCGGCACTTACGGCAGATTTGA
>JAZRGJ010000102.1:0-3689 GCA_045644125.1 Eubacteriales bacterium
ACATGGCTACGATCCGACTTGGCCTTACCCTCGACAGCTTTGATTCAGAGCTGAACACGGTAAAGGTTTTAGGAAAAGGCAATAAAGAACGTATAATATATCTCAACGATGCCGCAAAAAGATCCGTTACAGACTACCTCAGACTAAGACTTGACCCAAGATACGTGAACACAAGCGACAAAGCTTTCTTTTTAAGCGGACGGCAAACAAGAATTTCCGCAAAAACCGTTCAATGGATAGTTTACAAATATCTTGATATGGCGGGCCTTGGGCTCAGGGGCTTATCCGTTCACAAATTAAGGCACACGGCGGCAACTCTCATGTATCAATCCGGCAAGGTCGATATAAGAGTTTTAAAAGACATTTTGGGGCACGAGCAGCTTAATACGACGCAGATATATACGCACGTCGTTGATAGAAATATCGAAGACGCCGTTTCAAACAATCCCCTATCCGACCTTAAAATTGCAAGAAAATTCAAGACTTACGAGGAAGACGTCTAATGACTTTAGGTGAAAAGATCAAAAAAGCGAGAATCTCACAAAAAATCACGCAAAAAGAGCTCGCCGGTGATAAAATAACACGAAATATGCTCAGCCAGATCGAGAATGGGAAAGCAACGCCTTCGCTTGAAACGTTAAACTACGTTGCAGATGCGCTTAAGCTTCCGCTTGCGTATTTTTTCTCGGAAAACGACGATTCTTTCTTATACGAAAAAGCGGCGCTTATTAACAATATTTACAAGGCTTTCTCAAGCGGTGAATACAAATACTGCATAAAACTTATCAAAAGGCTTAACAAAAAGGACGACGAGCTTTATCTTATTCTGACAACGTCCCACTTTGAGCTTGGAAAACGCTCATTTTCAAGCGGCGCGCTTCTCAGCGCAAAAGAAAATTTCGAATTAGCAAAAGAATACTCTGAGAAAACGGTTTTCAACACAAATCATATGACCTCGATTATGCCGATGTATATGGCGATTATAAAAAACGTTCAAGCTCCGCTTTTGGAATTCGATATTCCCGAATACCAGAATGGTTTGTATGAAACTTTTGACTACGAATTTTTCAAATATCTCACACTCGATTACGATTACTCGTATAAGAACAAAATATTCAAAAAGCATCTTGATGCGAAATTACTTATAAAAGAACGAAATTACCCAGAGGCTTTGAACCTTCTTCTTGATTTAGCGGAAGAAAGCATTAAAAAATCCTACAACGCATTTGCGGTATTTAATATTTATTCCGACATTGAAAACTGCTACAAGCAGCTTTACGATTTCGAAAACGCATACCGTTTCGCAACCAAAAGATTATCTCTTTTGGAGGGTTTCAAAACGTAAAAAACAGGCAAATTATTTGCCTGTTTTTTTATTCTTTGAGTTGTAAATACCTATATCGCTATCAAGAATCGCACCGTTGATTATAGACTCAGTTCCGTATTTCTGCCGTATTTTATCAACGGCTTTTTCACGATTTTCGTTTTTCTCTCTCGTTTTTTCTGAGTCACCCGAAAACAAATCGATCTGTTCTGCATAGCCCTTGGAAAGATTGGTTGCCGACACGGTTATCATTCTTATCGGTTTATCCTCCGACCATACGTCAAGCAAAATCGCATAAGCGGTTTTTGAAATTTCTCGGCTTATATCCGTCGGCGGCTTTTGCGGACGTTGGCGCTGAATGGAATGTAAAAACTCGTCTTTTATCGTCAAGGTTACGGTTCCGCACTTCATACCGTGATTGCGGAGTCGGCGACCGATTTCTTCGGATAGATATTCAATACCGATTCTACACTCGTTTCTGCCGACCAAATCGTGACGGAACGTAAAGCCGTTGCTTATGCTTTTTGCATCCTCTTGAATAGGTAAAACAGGAGTTTCATCCTTACCGAGCGCATAATTATGGAGCATCTCGCCTATTTTTCCAAACCTCATATTAAGGACGGAAGAAGATGCCTCAGCGAGAGCGCCTATCGTTCTTATCCCCATAGACATAAGCGCATTTTCCGTCTTTTTACCTACGAAAAGCAAAGACGAAACAGGCAAAGGATAAGCAATTTCTTTAAAGTTATTTTTATCGATAACAGTCACGGCATCGGGCTTTTTATAATCGCTTCCGAGCTTTGCGAAAATTTTGTTGAAGGAAACTCCTATGGAAACGGTTATACCGACTTCCTCACGCACTTCTCTTCTGATTCGCTCCGCAATTTCAACGCCTGAGCCAAAAAGCTTTCGGCTTGCAGTTACGTCTAGCCAGCTCTCGTCTATACCGAAAGGCTCAATCATATCCGTATATCTTGCGTATATCGAGTTTACGATTTTCGAGTATTTCAAATATTCTTCGTGATGCGGCTCCGCTATTACAAGGGACGGGCACTTTTTCTTCGCAGAATACACGGTTTCCGCCGTCTTAATACCGTATTTCTTCGCAAGCTCGTTTTTGGCAAGAACGATGCCGTGGCGATCGGACTCACTGCCGCAAACAGCCATTGGAACGTTTTTGTATTCAGGATTTAAAGCTGCTTCAACAGATGCGTAAAAACTATTGCAATCGCAATGTAAAATTACCCTATCGCTCATTTTATCTCCGTTTTAACCGACTTAATTAAGTTCTCTTCTCTTAACCGACTCGCCCTCTTTAAGCGTAAAGGTAAATTCTGTACCGAAGCCTTCTTTAGACTCGACCGCAATTTTCTCTTCATGGGCGTCGATAATCGTTTTTGAAATATAAAGACCGAGTCCCACTCCCGTTTTATCAAGACCGCGGCTCTTGTCAATTTTATAGAATCTGTCGAAAATCATCGCCAAATCTTCTTGCGGTATAATTTCACCCTCATCAAAAACAGAGATTTTGATTCTCTTATTTTCCGCTCTGGCAAGTCTGATTCTGAACATTCCGTGAGGATTGGCAAACTTAAGCGCATTGTGACACAAGTTATAAAGCACCTGATGGATAGCGTCTTTATCCGCATAAGCATACATTTCGTCACTCTCGGCAAGAAATTCAACGTCAAGCTTTTTATCGTCTATTTTCTGTTCAAATGAGATCAATATAATTCTTGCAACTTCCGCAACGTCAAAATTTGTAAAATTAAACTTTCTGTCACCGGATTCCAGCCTTGATACGTCAAGAAGCTGTGAAACAAGCCTTGAGAGTCTATGCACCTCGGCAGAAATAACGCCGAGATAATATTCGTGCTTTTCAGGTGGGATGGCGCCGGAATTTATACCCTCGATAAAACCGGATATAGTAGTCATCGGGGTTCTCAAATCGTGAGAAACGTTAGCCAAGAACGAGCTTCTCATTTTGTCAAGCTTTTCAAGCGATTCCGCCATATTATTAAATGCGTTTCCAAGCTCTGCAACCTCGTCTTCTCCCGTTACGCTTACTCGTATCGAGAAATCTCCCTTTGCAAACTTTTTAGACGCCGCAGTCATATTCCTAAGCGGATGTATAAGTCTTTCGGTTATAAAATACACGGCTATGATCGCCGCAAGCATTACCAAAGCCGAGCTCGTAAGAACGGCTCTGTTTGTTATCGTCAAAAGAGCTTCTTTGTTCGCGCCGTCGAGAGCGAAAACGTAACCGCGCAGCTTACCGAGCGTCACTATCTCTTTTATAGAAACTATTGCCGATTCGTCAAGGAATCCGCCAAGATTGCCGCGGTGGGTATAGTAATATTCGTTT
>JAZRGJ010000103.1:0-61305 GCA_045644125.1 Eubacteriales bacterium
AATTTTCAAACGCGCGCTCTTCAACGTGCACTGTGCCGCTCTTGTCGTCGCCAACCGCAAAGCTTGACGGGCTGTAGGCGATAGTCGGCGCTATCATGAGTTCTTTTTCTTCCGCAAGCTTTTTTATCAAGCCCTCTGCGACGAGGGTGTCGCAGCCGTATGAGCAGTGCGGACCGTGATATTCAACCGTGCCGGCGGGAATTACGAGCGGCACGTTGTTTTCTTTAACGTAATTGGTTTCGCGCGGGAAGCTTTTATCAAGTATCATTTTAAAACTCCTGTAATTTTTAATTCTCCCGCTCCCGGTATACTGAAGCGGATAAGCTTATTTTCTTGCGAAAATTCAAGCTCTTCGCCGTTAAACGTAAGCTTTTTTGGAATAAATGAAAGCGAAAGCTCAGCTTCGGCGGCATAATGCGTGTCGCAAGCAAGCCCATTCGATAAAGCTTTAACGTTTGAGAGCTTGAAATTGGCGTCGTAGATTCCGAAGCCACCTACCTTGTTGAGAGAAAAGAGTCTTGATTTATGCGGCGCGAGATTAAAGCTGCAAATATCGGCGGCGTTGATTTGTTCGCCGCTCCATACGTCCGTAAGCACGTAATCTCCGTCGGGTAAACCGAGCTCCGCCATGGAAAAGCTTATGTTTTGCGCCCTCTCTTCAATATTGAAAATCGCAAGCGTTCTTATTGGGAGGGCTTCGTTTTCTTCCGTTGAAAAATGCGGAGTTTTTATAAACATAAGCGACGGAGTGTTTCGTCCGGGTTTGCGATAATCGTAGTTTCCGAGATAAACGTTGTCGCCGTTGTTTGGGCACGCAACCGCTTTTTTCAGCATTTTAAGCTTCGGTGACGATTTGTCAACCGAGCTGAATTTTCCTGCAATCTCGACCATTGAGCGAGTTATAAGTATGTAATTTATGCAAAATTCCGCATCCGTGTCGTTAAGTCCCGGAAACATACCGATAGCATCGCTGTTAGGGACGAAGAGGTCACCTGTGTGAGTTGCAAAGCAAGCAACGCCCCATAAAAAATTGGTTTTTATATTTTCCCAGTTTCCCTCTCCAATGTCTATTCCGTAGCGGTAGTTGGTGAAATATTCACCGAGAAACGGGTTGCCCATAACTATGTCGCAGCCGGTTTGAAGATAGCCGTCTTGAGGTATGTTTTGACGTAGAGTTGTCAACCATTCCGCGCGGTGCTCGTAGCCGGAAGCGTATTTTTCTTTGAGATAATCTCCGCTCGATTCAAAGGGGTAGCTCCAAAAATCGTGCTTAACCGCATCAAAGCCGTATTCTACGCAGAGCTTATTAAAGGCGAAGCGAGCGTAATTCTTTACCTCTTTAAGACTCACGTCGGGCGCTGCGGTGGATTTGAAGCGCTCGGAAAAATCGCAGAACCATTCAGGCTTTTCTTTGAAAAGCTTCATATTTATCGGGCAACATCCGCCTATCCATATAGCAGGGCGAAGTCCGATTTCGCGAAGCTTGTCGGTAAAGTGGCGAAGTCCTTTCGGGAATTTCGTTTTGTCTATTCCGTCATCCCCCTCGTAGGGCACGGCAAGGCCGTGGGCGCGGTCGCGGCAAATCGAGTATCCGTCGTCAAGCTGCAACCATTTCACCGTGGGGAAGTTCTCTTTAAGAGCTTTTGCCTCGGAAAGA
Source organism: Eubacteriales bacterium (assembly GCA_045644125.1). Classification (GTDB taxonomy): domain Bacteria; phylum Bacillota; class Clostridia; order Oscillospirales; family CAG-272; genus UBA1740. The sequence goes on from JAZRGJ010000103.1 coordinate 1,658, forward strand.
AGCATATCCTCGCTTACGTCACGGAAAATTCCGTCGTTCCACGAGCCCCATACGACGTTATCACGGTTGATGCTTGTTGCGCCGTAATTCAAAGACAGTCTTTTTCGAAGCTCGTTTGAATATTTTTCAAATATTTTCTCAAGATTTTGCGCTTCGTCCGTAGCGCCGATATACCACTCGTCAACAAGAGCTTCGCGCGCCTTTATTTCTCTGTACGCAATCGACTTGAAAGACGAGAAGATTTCGAGTTTTATGCCGTTTTTTCCGTGAGAAACAAGGTAGTTATGAAAGAAAACTCTTTGAGAGAGCGTTCCGTGAACAAGGCCGTGGGTTTTGTCGTAATTACTTATTATAATAGCCGGAAACGGCTGATACGGAGATGCGCCGATTCGCTCGCTGACAACGCCGGGGTCCGCCCATTTAGTTCCTGCTTCCACGTCAAACTCGGAGTTTGACACGTCGTTTGAGGTGCGGCTGTAATCCACGGGAAAGGTCATCTGCTCATAAATTCTCGGGTTTTCTGTGTGATAAAAATAGTCTTTGAATGAAGCTGCGCCGAAAGATATTCCGTCAAGCGTTAAGCCTAATTCACGCACACGTTGCACGCTTTCCGTGTTGTTTTTGTAGCAGCGCTTCGCTATAAAACCGTTTTCGGTTTCGGAAATGCAAAGCTCGTCGCAGTAAAGCTCGTTTTCGGTCTTGAGGCAAAGTGTTTCTCCGTTTTCGAAAAGCTCGTATTTTGAAAAATCGTCTTTGCCGTCAAAGCAAACGTAGGGTGTTATGCTAAAGCTTCCGCACCCAAGTTTTTTTAAGAGATAGTCCTTTTTCATACTTTAATATCCAAGCGTCGTGTAATACGCAAGATTCGTTTGTCTGTTGTCTAGTCTGCCGTACTGTACTACGATTTTGGTATCCGAAGAGAGCTTCATTGCGTATTGCGTTTCAAGAGGAACTTCAAATCCGCACATATCGGCAAGATTATTCATTCTGAAGCAACGCACTCTCTTTGCGTCGACAGTCCAGGTAATATCGTCGTAAGAATCCTTGTCCGTGAAGTAAATGCTTACTCTGATAGTTGCCTTTTTGTTCGTATCGTTAACGACGATAACGCTCTCGTGGCCCTTGAGCTCTCCCTCGCCGGGAGGGGGAAGCTCGCAATCGGGAATTATCCAGTATTTTTTTCCGCAATCCATGGCTCTATCCTCAGAAATCAAGCTCTATGATGCCTTTTTTGAGATAGTCGGTGTAGCTTTCAACGCCATCCTTCTTGATAGCGACGCCCTTTTCCCAGCGGCAACCGAAGGTGGGGCCCGAAATAAAGGTGTCTATCTGGAACGTCATATTCTCTTCAAGGGGATAGTGGGTTGAGGTTTCCATCCAAGGAGCTTCAACTTCTATCATACCCGTGCCGTGGCAGGGGCCGTAAACGTAATTGTCGCCGTATCCCGCATCCTTATACATTTGAAGGAATTTCTTTGCAACGTCGTCAGCGTAAACGCCGGCTTTAAGCTGGGATTCCGTCCATTCGTGCATCTTGCGGCAGAATTCAACGAGCTCACGTCTTTCGCCCTCAAGCTTGCCCATAACTACGGGAAGACCGATGGAGGGGGAATATCCGTCTATTTTAGCGGAAAGGTTGAGCTGAACTATATCGCCTTTTTTGATTTCTCTGTATCTTGAACGGGAAATTGCGTGGCGAGTGCTCTCCTCGGAGAAAACGTACATGGGAAGACCTTCGTATTCCGCGCCGTTTTCGTAAATAACTCTTTGAGCAACGCCAACCATCTGAAGCTCGGTTACGCCGGGCTTAAGAGCCTTTATAACCTCGTCGGTTGCGAGCTCGATTATTCTGAAGCCCTCACGTATGCAAGCGATTTCGTTTTCGCTCTTTATTTTGCGAAGCTCTACCATAATATCGTTGCATTTTACGATGTTTGCTTCGGGGTAAGCGTCCTTTAAGCCCTCGTATATGGGAAGTGTGCATTCTACGTAGCTTCCAAGACCTATATTGATCTTTTTGCCCTTAACGCCCAATGCGTTGAACACTTCCGAGAAGGTGCTTGCCGTAAGCTCGGGGTAGCTGGGGTCAGCTGCTTCACGAAACTCTTTAAGAACGAAAACCTTGTCGATTTTGCCGAAATCCTTGCCGAAAACTGCGGATTCGGGGCCGACGAGAAGCGCCGCGTCACCGTTTGCGGATATAGCAACTCCGGCTCTTTCGAAAAGAGGCCAGAAGCCTGAAAAATAACGCGCGTTTGCGTAGTCGCTTTCGGTTGAAGAAACTACCATAACGTCAAGGCCGCGCTCGGCAATAAGTTTTGCGGCTCTTTTGATTCTTTCTTGATATTCGTTGTCGGGAATGCAGATTCTTTTCATGATAAGAACTCCTTTTTCATGTAGTATTGATGACTTTATTATATCTTTTTAAGCTTGGATTGTCATTGTAAAATTGTAACTATTAATTGAACAATCGTATTTTTTGATAAAAAATTTATATAAGTATTGACTTGCGGTTTTCGTTGGTGTAAAATGAGAGCATGAAATTTAATCTTAAAAAAATAACGGACGTTTTGGAAATACCGGAGATAGCAAACGTTCACTTTTTCGAATTTGAAAAAGACTATTCAACCAACGAGGACTCTCATCCGTTTTGCGAGCTTGTTTTTTCGTATTCGGGCACTCTTGGGATAATCTCCGAAAATTACGTAGGAAAGCTCAGAAAAGGAGAGCTTTTGATTCATCGCGCTGGTGAAAGGCATGCGCTGAAAAGCCACAAGAACAAGAAAACGACGGTAGTTATCATTGGATTCAAATGCTACTCGGAATATCTTAACTCCTTTTCGAAAAAACCGCTTCGTTTGTCAGAAAACGAAACCAAAGAGCTTGCCAGGATCGTAAAAGAGGGAAGAAACGTGTTTGCGCCGCCGTATGACGTCCCCGTTTACGATATGAAGAAAAAAGAAAATCAAATATGGGGAAGTGAGCAGATGCTGCGCTCGCTTCTTGAAAACTTTTTGGTGGAGCTTGTCAGAAATCACGTTATCCGAGAAGAGAAAAACGACACCGACGGCTCGGCGGATTTCAAAAGCGAGGAAATTCTTGCTTACGTTGACGCTCATTACACGGAAAAGCTCGTTCTTGACGAAATGGCGTTTTTGTTTAATACCAACCGCTCGGCTTTTTGCAAAAAATTCAAATCCTTCACGGGAAAGACTTTCGTTAATTACGTTGCCGAGAAAAAGCTTGACACATTCTTGAAAATGCTTTCCGAAAGCAATCTGTCGCTTTCGGAAATAGCCCAGGCTTTAGGCTTTGACAGCACCGCATACCTTTGCAGATTTTTCAAAAACCACACGGGAAAAACGCCCAAGGAATATAGGCGAGAGCTTGAAGAAAAGAATCAATCAAAGGCGTAAAATCAATAAAATGTAAACTTATATTTGCAAAAATAAAAGGAACTGGTTAAAATCAGTTCCTTTTTGCATATTTTGAGCAGTGTTTGCGATACGAAAAAATTGCGATATGAGAAAATTATTCCTCATCGTCGTCGCATTCTTCGTCGTTTGCAACGTCGTCAAGCTCGTCGTTAAAATTCTTCAAGCGAGCATTGTAATAGTAGGCGTCGCCCTCGGGGCTGACGAAGGAAAATTCGTTATCGTCCATATCGTAAAGCGTGCCTGTAACCTCGAGATTTTTAGCCGCTTTTGCAAAAAGCTCAATAAATTCATCCGTATCGAACTCGTCTATTTCAATTCCGATTTCGTCGTTTGAGAAAACGAGCTCGCATTTTTCCTCGTCGGAAATATTAGCGTAATTGTCGTCGAGGTTTATGTAGTCGCCGCTTACTTCGAAAAAGTCGTCAAGCTCTCCGGATTTCAAGAATCTTACAAGCTTTTTGATTTCGCTTTTCAAGCCTTTTGCTGTAATTTCAAAGTAAAGCTCGTCGTAAAGTGTCATAGGGGATCTCCTTTTGTTTTTATGCGAATTGAGTATAGCACAGCGCTTTGCGTTTGTCAATATTTGTCTTGATAAAACGTTTTACCCTTTCTATAATATTACAAAACTACCGTTAAAAAGGTTACGGTAAACGGGGCGCAATTTGCAGCGCTTGTAATTTTTATCATATAAGAAATGAAATTCCATGCAATATGAGAAGATGCGAGGGGTAGAAAACGTAGAAAAAGTATTTCATATTAAGCTTGCCTCGGCTGCCGGAATATAAAATGAGAAGCGGCAGGGCAAAAAGAGCGAAAAACTGAGATTCTTCCTCAAGGGCGAAGCTTAAAAGCAAAAGACATACGCCGAGTGAAAAAACGTTTGGCAAGCGCTCAGCCAAGAAGGCTTTTTTGAAAAAGCGGTTTTTCTCGTTTTGGCTCTGAGCTTTTTCAAGGCTATCGCCAGCCTCACAGCTTACTTTGGGCATCTTAAATGCGCTTGCAAAGGCGGGAGCCATGCATCCGAAGAAGCCGTAATCAATGGTGAGAATTAAGTTTAAAAGATAGACGCCGACAATCGTTGCTATTAAAAGAAGCGTTGAAAAAATTCGTTTTCCTAAGGATTCTTTCATCAAAAACGTTCTTTTTACGTATTGCATTACGTATACAACGGCAATCGAAACGGAAAACGTAAGAAGTATTCCGAGATATAGGTCTCCCGATTGAATAGAGTAAGCTATCTGGCATATGACTCCGAGGATGAAAATGCCGCCGAAATATCTAAGCTTATTTCGTGTGTAATGGCAACCCTCCGCAATCATATAGGCGTAAATCGGGAAAGAGAGTCGCCCTATTATTCTTAAAATTAAAAATTCGGGTAAAAGAATTATGCCGACGTGGTCAATAAGCATGGTTATTGCGGCAATTATTTTAAGCGTGTTTCCGCTAAAACCCCGAGTGGCGCTGTCGCTTGCCATGAAACTCTCTCTTTCTTTAACTTGCTTTTAAAATTTATTCGATAAAATCGTTGTCACGGAATTGGAGCGCATAAAGGTTTTTGTAAGTGCCGCCCTTGGCTATAAGCTCCTCGTGAGTGCCGCGCTCGTGAATTTTGCCGTCCATTATTACGGCAATTTCGTCTGCGTTGCGTATAGTTGAGAGTCTGTGAGCGACGACTATCGTCGTTCTTCCGCGGCAAAGCTCGTCAAGAGCGCTTTGAATAAGAACTTCCGTCGTGTTGTCGAGCGCGCTCGTTGCTTCGTCAAGTATGAGTATCGAGGGGTCTTTCAAGAACACTCTTGCTATACTGAGTCGCTGCTTTTGTCCGCCGGAAAGCTTAACGCCTCTTTCACCGATTTCGGTGTCGTAGCCCTTTTCAAGAGAAATTATATAATCGTGGATATTAGCTCGGCGCGCAGCCTCGAAAACCTCCTCGTCGCTTGCCGTGGGGTTTCCGTAAAGGATATTTTCACGCACGGTGCCCGCAAAAAGAAATACGTCTTGCTGAACTATACCGATGTTTTTACGAAGCGATTCAAGGGTTAGGTCTTTTATATCGATTCCGTCGATAAGTATTGCTCCGTCGCCGTCTTTGAGCTTGTAGAAATTAGGCAAAAGGTGGCAAAGCGTGGTTTTTCCTCCGCCCGACGGGCCGACAAGGGCAAGCTTTCTGCCTTTTTCAAGCTTCAAATCGATATTGTGAAGCACGCCTTTTGAATCGTCGTAAGAATAGCTTACGTTTTTGAATTCTATAACGCCGCTAACGTCTTTAAGCTCGCACGCATCGGGCGCGTCAAGCTCAGGCTTCTCGTCCATTATCTCAACGAAGCGTTTGAAGCCGCTGACGCCGTTTTGATATTGCTCCATAAAGCTGATAAGCGTGTTTACAGGGCTTATGAAGAGATTGACCGAAACTATGAATGTAGAATAGTCCGCGAAGTCAATCCTTTTTAAGCACATAAATATGCCGCCTGCGATAAGAATGAAAACGTTGAATATATCGGTGATGAAGGTTGTGGAGCAGTGGAATTTAGCCATTGCGTCGTAAGCGCCGTAGGATGCGTCGACGAATTCCTTATCGCCTTTAGCGAATTTTTCAACCTCACGGTCTGCGTTTGTGTAAGCTTTTGTGACACGGATACCGGTTATGCTGCTTTCAACCGCCGCATTTATCAAGGCGTTGCTCTTTCTTCGAGCGTCAAAAGCGCGCTTCATTGCCTTTCTGTAATGGAACGTTACCAAGAAGAGAATCGGCACGCAGGTGAAGATTATAAGGGTGAGTATCCAATCTATCGTCATAAGATAGGTGAACGATAAAACTATCATGACGCTGCTTATCAATAAGTTTTCGGGGCCGTGGTGGGCAAGCTCGCAAACTTCGAAAAGGTCGCTCGTTATTCTCGTCATAATTTTACCGGTTTCGTTATCGTCGTAAAAACGGAAGGGAAGCTTTTCAAGATGCCCGAAAAGGTCGCGGCGCATTTGTGACTGCATACGTACGCCGATTATGTGTCCGTAATATTGAACGAAATAACGAAGGAACATACGCACAACGTAAAGCGTCACGAGAAGAGTTCCGAATATTATTATCGCGCGAAACACTTCGTCGGGAATGGTTTCGCTATTCATATTTTCTTCAAACAATTTGAGAGCTTGTCTTGTTACTACCGGATAAACCATGCCGATAATAGAGATAAAGAGCGCTGCCATCATATCCCAGAAAAGCAGCTTTTTGTGCGGTTTGTAATAGCTTATAAAGCGTTTGAGCATACGAATTCCTCTTAAGTTATGAATTATTTATATTATAGTGTATATAGGTGGAAAAATCAAGGTAAAATTTGTTTTTTTGTCGTATTTTTTAAAACTGCACTTGAATTTAATTTAAAAATTTTGTATACTTAATTTAAAGAAAAAAGAGGTGGCGCTTATGTATTCGTATAAATTTAACCCAAGCGATTTGTTTTTGACTTTGTATGGCAAAAACGGCGGATATATTATGGATTTGCCGTTAAATGCGAGGATAAATTTCGGCGGAAAGGATTTGTTTTTTGTAAATCCTTGCGTAAAAAATGAGGACGGAAAGATAGAAATTACGGAAGAAAACCCCTGTGAAAGTCTTTCGGAAATAAAGCTTACCGCAACGTTTTACGAGGATTGCGCCGTAATATCGTTTGAAGCATTGGCGAAAACCGACTTTAATCTTTTCGAGCTTGAGCTTTTCAGAAAAGGCTCGCTTGGAATAAAGATGGTTGATTGCCTTGAATGGTTCTCGCCTCAGCCGAGAAATTACGACGGCATAAACAGAGCCTTTAACAAGCGATTCTCCGATTGCTCGCTCGACGGTTATTTCAGCCCCGCTCCTCTCAATTTTACGGTTGGAAACTCAAACGGTCTCGTTTCATTCGGACTTCTAGATTTGCCGAATTCATACGAATACAGAATGACGACAAGGCTTGGCGTAATCGTTGAAAAGCCTTGCGGACATATTCTTACGGCGGCAGGAGAGAAATATAAATCTCCAAGGCTTATACTCAGTTTTCCGAGCGATGAGTACGAGGGTATATCGCTTTTCAGAAAAAAGCTTGCCGATTTCGGTGTGATTGACGAAAAAAGCGAACACGTATCGTACGATTGGTGGAAACGCCCCACCGCCGTTACGTACGGCGACGAAATGATGCTCTTCCAGCATAACTGGTTTAACGACGACGATCTTGACAGCGAAGCGTTTAATGAAGAGTGGCTTTACGATTGGCTTCACCGCGCCGAAAAAAGACTTGGAAATACTGAATTTACGGTAATCGTCGATGCCTTTTGGCAATATAGATCCACCCCCGAGGCGCTTCCCGACGTTAGTCGATTCCCGAATTTCCGCAGATTTATCGACTATTGCCACGAAAGAGGACATAAGGTGCTGCTTTGGTCTACGCCGTATTTGTGCAATATTGATCTGCCCTTTGAAAGTCTTGCCGAGAAATACGATATGCTTGCTCCGGATTTCTTTAGCGAAGAGTCACCCCGTGTTAAGAAAATCGACTTCACGTCGGACAATGCCGAAGCTTATCTCAAAGAGATTTGCGAGAAGTTTTTCGGTGATGGCGAGGGAGCTTTGAACGCAGATGGAGTTAAACTCGATTTTCTTACCTGTCAGCACAATCCCGAAGAAACGGCTTACAAAAACGCAAGCAACGGAATAGGCGTAAAGGAAGCGTACAGATTCCATAAGCTTTATTCCGAGGCGGCAAGAGCCGTTAAACCCGACGTTCTTATAAACACTTCTGTTTGCGACCCGAGATTTGAGAATTTTGCTTCGGCAAACAGACTTCACGACATTCAAAAGGTGCACTCGGAAAGAGAAATTCGAGCGAGGGTGTCATCGCTTGCGTGCCCGAATCTTCTTATAGACTCCGACGGCGCAATAATGATAAGCGATTGGGTTAAGGAAACCTATATTTCAGCAGTCGTTTATTCGTCCCCGTCCGTTTACTACATTGACCGCTTCCACAACAGCGTTTCGTGGAGTGACGAAGAGATGAATTCTCTTGGCGCTTTGGTTTCTCTCGCAGCTAAAAAGCCGAATGGCGTGCCCATGTTTATAAGCGAGGGCAACTGGTGGCTTAAGTGCGGCGATGAGGTCGGCGCCGCGTCATTCGACGGCGAAACCGTTATCGTTTTCTCAAACGACGGCTATGCGTATCTTTTCTCGTGGAGGGACGGTGAAATATCGATTCCTTTCTTTAAAAGAAACGCAGAAATCCTGCCTTGCGGCTTTGCTCTTTGCGAGGATATGCTTTCCGCAAGCGTTGAATCGGGCAAGGTTTACAAAATAAAGCTAAAATGAGAAAGTTATGGCAAATATAATTAAAATTGACGATTTTTCAACACACGCCCTTGACGTTTACGCTCGCCTCACCGGCGCTCAGCTGAGAAATAAGCTTGAACCCGACAAAGGAATTTTTATCGCTGAAAGTCCAACAGTTATAGAGGTTGCTTTAAATTCGGGATGCGAGCCCTTATCAATTCTCACGGATGAGCGGCTTTTAAACGATCAGGTAAAGGGAATAATAGAGCGTTGCGGCGACGTTCCCGTATATACCGCCTCACGTGACGTTTTAAAAGAAATTACCGGCTTTGAATTAACACGGGGCGCGCTCTCCGCAATGAAAAGACCTCGTTTGAAGTCTTTGGACGAGCTTTTATGCAACGCGCGTCGCATTGCGGTTTTCGAGGGGATAACGGATGCGACGAATATCGGCGCTCTCTTTCGCTCTGCCGCAGCGTTTGAAATAGATTCGGTTCTCGTAACGCCTACGTGTTGCGATCCGCTTTCAAGAAGAGCGATAAGAGTAAGCATGGGCACGGTTTTTCAAGTGCCGTGGGGGCATATCTGCGAGAAAAAAGAGGATTGGCCCGTAGCGGGTGTTGATTTTTTAAAATCGCGCGGCTTTAAAACCGTGGCGATGGCGCTTTCCGACGACTCCGTTTCGATAGACGATGAAAGGCTTTTAAAGGAAGAAAAGCTTGCGATAATTCTCGGTACGGAGGGCGACGGCCTTTCCAAAACCACTATAGCGGAAAGCGATTATACCGCCAAGATTCCCATGGCGCACGGCGTTGATTCTTTAAACGTTGCCGCCGCAGGCGCAGTTGCTTTTTATCAGTTATCAAAGAAAAAATAAAAAAAGGCTAGCTCAAACACCCTTTGCAGTATTTGAGCTAGCGCTTTTTTATTTTGTTTCAACCAAAAGCGATGCGGATACGTTTATTTCAAGAGTTTGTTCGGCGCCGTTTCTTTCAACGACGAATTTCACAACGTCACCGGGGCGCGCGTCAAACATAAATTCAACGCTGTGAAGTCTGTTAATCTCAATAGTTCTGCCGCCGATGGATGCGGATTTTAAAACGTCACCCACTTCGAAAATTCCGTAAGCCGCGCTGTTTCTTTCAACGGTAAGGACGTCAATATTTTCAACGATTTTTATTCTTCCGGTATCAGCGTCGTACTCTGCGTGGCTGTCGCTTATCTGAACCGTGATTCCGAGCGTAGCTCTTTGCGGATGATATGAAGCGGTGTCAAGGCAGAAATAAATGATATTATCCGCTACGGATTTTGCAAGATTTGAGGGAATTGCGTACGCTATATTTTCAACGGTCGTGCTTTGGATTTTTGCATTAACTATACCTATAAGCTCGCCTTTGGAATTGAAAAGTCCGCCGCCCGAGTTGCCGCCGTTAACCGCCGTATCTATTCTCATTACACGGAATTTTACGTTGGTCATGTCATCTGCGCCGAGCATTTCTATGTATTCGGAGTCAACGCTTACAACGCCGAGCGAGGTTGAAAATCCGTTGCCCTCGGGGTTTCCTATTGCAATAGCGCTTTCTCCGACGTTTATTTCATCGGAATCAAAAAAGCTGACGGGATTTACGTCGCTGTTTCTTATAACGTCGCTGTCTTTTATTCTGAGAATTGCAATGTCGTAGTTAAGAGAGCCGCCGACGTATTCTGCGCTCATAGCCTTGGATTCAAGCATAGCGCCGTAAAGATATACGGAAATTTCATTGCTTATTCCGTCTATTGAATCGCAATCGGGATCGTAAACTACGTGGTAATTGGTTATAATAATCGCCTCTCCCGCAGCCTTGTTGAGCTTATAAATAACACCTGCTCCGGCGCTTGCGTATTCCTGGGTTTGTCCGTATTGAGTTTTTTCAAAAGCGCAGAAGATATTCACGCTTGAGGTAAGTCCTCTTGCGCTTGCCGCCTCGATAAGTCCGTCGCCGCCCGTAACGCCGGGCGCGCCGTTAGCGCCGTCCGAGCCGTTAGCGCCATCCTTACCGTCCTCGCCGTCTTTGCCATCCTTGCCGTCTTTACCGTCTTTACCGTCGACGCCGTCCTTACCGTCCTTGCCTACGACTGTGCCGAGATTTTCTTTTTCTCCGTCCGTGTAGGTTATAACGAGCTCGCCGTCGCTGTTGATTTTAACCTTAGAAATGCCGACAGGCTCGTCTGAAGTTGAGCATGAAGCGAGGGAAATGAGTAAAATCGATATTAAGAGGACAGTTAAAATTTTTGCAAATACTTTATTTTTCATACATTTCACCGATTGAATTTTGAATTTAATTTTATCAGTTAAACAAGCGCGGGCTCAAGCTCCTCTTTACGAGCTGAAACTCGGCTTTTTGCTTCGTAAAAGCTTACGTCTTTTACGGTTTCGCCGTCTATTTGAAGCGCGCACGGGCGGTCGAACTCGACCTTTATTTCCGTGCCTTCGATTATTTCAAAAACCTTTTTGAATTTCAAATGATTTCCTTTAAAAACCGTAGGAAGCTTTGTAAGAATGCTGAGTGCGTGCTTCGTGTGAGCAACGGCAAACGAGATCTTTTTTTCGGGGTTAAGTCTGTTTTGCGTAGGCGCAATCATCATATTGCCGCCGTAAAATCTTCCGTTCATGGTAGGCGCAAGCCATACGTTTTTGTATTCATGCAAAACTCCGTCTACCCAAACGCGAGCGTTTCTCGGCTTGTACCCTCCGAGAAGTCCGCCAAGCGCTATTTTCAAATAGTTGGGAGCTTTTCCGCTTTTTTCTCTTTTTTTATCGCCTATCTCACAGCAATATCCGTCAAGCCCGAAGCCGACTCCGTTTATGAAGCGGTATTCTTTGCCGTTGACGAGGACGGTGGGAAGATCTTTTATGTATTCGTTGATTTGAACGAAGCACGAACTGTCTTCCGCCACGTCGTTTATAAAGTCGTTTCCGGTTCCGCCTGCGTAGCAAAAGATGGGGAATGGGTATTCAACCTCGTCTATTGCGTTCACAAATTTATTTAAAGTTCCGTCGCCGCCGATTATAACGAGGGCATCTTTTTCACTTATTTTTTTGAGAAATTCGCGCTTATCTTCGACCTCGGAGCAAATATGAAATTCTATGGCTTCGCCACGGAACATTTCTTTTACGCATTTTTCGTTTTTCACGAAATCTCCGCCTGCGTTGTGGTTTGACAGCACGTAAACCATTTTTAAGTCCTACCTTTTGAAATTATGATAAATTATTTTTAAGGAAAGTTGCAACGTTTTTGCCGGAAATTTTTTCAACCGTCTGAGAGGAATATTTTGAAAGAAGAAGCTCAATTACCTGGTCGTGAATGCTGGAGTCGAGGCTGATTCCGACGGGAAGCTTATCAACTCCGTCAAGGTCAAAGCCGAAGCCAAGGGCGTTTTCTCCGAAGTTTTCAAGCGCAAAATCAACGTGGCGCAATATGTCGTCAAGCGTCGCTTCTCCGGAATCGTTTAAAAATTCGGAGTAAAGATTAAGGCCTATAACGCCGCCTCGCTCAACTATCATTTTTGCCATCTCGCGCGTAAGATTTCTCGGGGAAGAGCAAAGCTCACGGAAATTCGAGTGTGTTGCAAGCACGGGAAAACGGCTTACTTCCATGAGGTCGTAAAAGCTTTTGTCGGAAAGGTGAGATACGTCGCTGATTATTCCGAGAGCGTCGCATCTTCTGACCATTTGCTTGCCGAGCTCTGAAAGTCCAGTATCGTTTTTATCCCAACACGACGTAGCAAGCTCGTTCGTTTCCCAAGCCATGCCGTAAACCGCAAGGCCGCCCATCGCCAAAACCTCAAGCTCGGGGGAGCTGGGGAAAAGTCCTGCGCCGCCCTCTACGCTGAAAAGCGAGGAGCGCATTTCGTTATCTTCAAAGCTGTAAACGTCTTCCGCATTTTTGACTCCGAGAAGACCGAGTCTTTCCTTTTCGGAAAGGTAGACGTTAAAATATTGCATAAGCTCCGCGCGGCGTTCTTCCGCAGGGCGCTTCGCCGCTGACACGAAAGCTGCTGTGAATTGCAGGTGAGGACGCTTTGCCGAGAAATTATAAGAATTTATAAGTCCACGGTCTCCGCCGACTCGTATAAGGCTGTCGCAATGCATATCAATTATAAACATAAAAACTCCGCTGAAATTTATTTTATTCGACAATTTGACTTTATTGTACAATATTTTTTGGATTTTGTCAATCTTGTGTATAATTTATATAATTATATGCCGCAATAAGTTTTTTTGATTATTTAAAAAAAGACTTGACAATCCGTTGTTTTACGGGTATAATACTTGCATACGGCTATGACCGAGAGGAGTAACAGATTTCTGCGACCTTAAGAGAGGAAACGTTTGGTGTGAGTTTCCGGCGCGGCTCTGCGAAGCAGCTCGTGAGTCCCGAAGAGAACCTTTTGGCTAAATTTCGGCGGGCGCGCCCGTTAAAGCGCAGGACTTGTGATGGCAAGTCGATAAGGAAATTTCCGCGAGGGAATTTTGAAAAACGGTGGTAACACGATAAATTCGTCCGTGTAGTATGCGAAAAGCGTACGGCACGGATTTTTTGTTTGGAGGAAAAATGAACACGAAAATTCTTAAACTTATCGAAAGCAATGCAAAGCTTACGGCATCTGACATTGCAACAATCTGCTCGCTTGACGAAAGCGCGGTTAAAGCAGAGATTGCCGAAATGGAAGCTAAAGGTATTATCAAGGGCTACAAGGGCATTATCGACTGGGAAAAGGTTGATACCAACAGCGTCAGCGCCATAATTGAATTAAAGGTAACGCCAAAGGCTGAGCTCGGTTTTGAGGACGTTGCATCAAGAATTGCAAAGTATCCCTCCGTTGAGTCCGTTTCTCTTATGTCGGGCGTTTGCGATCTTATCGTAGTGGTAAAGGGAAGAACCTTCCAAGAGGTTTCTTATTTCGTTGCGCACGAGCTTGCTACGATAGATTCCGTTACGTCTACCGCAACTCAGTTTATTATGAGAAAATATAAGGAATTCGGCGTTGAATTAACCGATGAAGAAAACGACGAGAGGGATGTTATTTCTTTATGATAGATTATTCGAAAATACTTTCCGAAAAGGTTTTGGATATGAAGCCGTCGGGCATAAGAAAGTATTTTGACATAGCAAATTCCATGGAGGGAGTTATTTCTCTTGGAGTCGGCGAGCCCGATTTCAGAACACCGTGGAAGATAAGAAATGCAGGAATACGAACGCTCGAGGGCGGAAGAACGAGATATACCGCAAACAGAGGTCTTGAGGCTCTGCGCGAGGAGGTTTCGAAGTACGTATTCCGAAAATACGAGCTTTCTTACGAGCCGAAAAGCGAAATTTTGCTCACGGTTGGCGGAAGCGAAGCTATCGACGCAACCTTAAGGGCGATAATAAACCCCGGTGACGAGGTTATAATTCCACAGCCGAGCTACGTTTGCTACGAGCCGATGACGGCTCTTTCGGGCGGCGTTCCCGTCGTAGTTACCACCAAGGCTGAAAATCAATTCAAGCTTACGCCCGAAGAGCTTCTTGAAAAAATAACCCCTAAAACCAAAGCGATTATATTGCCGTATCCGTCAAATCCTACGGGCGCAATTATGGAAAAGAGCGATCTTGAAGCATTGGCAAACGTTCTTCGAGATAAAAACATTTTGGTTATACCGGATGAAATTTACTCCGAATTAACCTTTGCAAAAGGGCGGCACGTCAGCATTGCGGAAATCCCCGGAATGAAAGAAAGATGCGTCGTTATAAACGGATTTTCAAAAGCCTTTTCAATGACGGGATGGCGACTTGGCTTTGCGCTTGGCCCGAAAGAAATAATTAAGGAAATAACGAAGGTGCATCAGTACGCAATAATGTGCGCGCCCACGGTTTCCCAGTTTGCCGCAATCGAAGCTCTTAAAAATTGCGACGCCGAAGTTGAGAAAATGAAAGCGGAATACGACGCAAGGCGTAAAATCATAGTTAAAGGCTTTAACGACTTGGGCCTTGAATGTCACGAGCCGAAAGGCGCTTTCTATGCATTCCCGTCAATAAAATCGAGCGGAATGACGAGCGACGAATTCTGCGAAAAGCTTCTTTATTCGAAAAAGGTCGCTCTCGTGCCTGGAACAGCCTTTGGCGCCGGCGGCGAGGGCTTCGTGAGAGCTTCGTATTGTTACTCGATAGAGCATATCAAAGAAGCGCTCGAAAGAATTAAAGAATTTCTTGATGAATTAAAGTAAATAATGATTTACATAAAAATGCACAAAGCATATAGCCGTGTAAAAAAGCTCGCTGTTTTCAGCGAGCTTTTTGTTTTTTTGTTCTTGAATATTTGCGTTTTTTTATTAAATGCCTAGAAGCCTTTTTGCATTCTTTGAGAAGATGTTTTCTTTCGCCTCGTCAGAAATCGGCTCAGCAAGAACGCCGCCGATATAGACGCCGGGGTTGCATATCGGATAATCCGTTCCGAAAAGTATGCGTTCGCTTCCCACGGTGTCAACGAGGTATCTTAGCATATGCCAGCGGAAAATACCCGTTCCCGAAATGTCGAGATACACGTTGTCGTATTTTTTCATTCTTTCTATGTGGCGTAGAACTGCGCCGTGCTCGCCGGGGTGAGCCGCAACGAATTTAACGTCGGGGTTTCTCTCTATCATTTCGTCAATGGTGTCAAACGCCATATCGTGAAAACTTACGACCATTGAATGACGCGCCGCTTCTTCAAGTATCGGGAAAAGCCCTTCTTCGTTGTAAGCCTTCCAGCCTTGAAGATAGGGAACGAGCTCGCCTATAAGATTCACGCCCTCTTTTGACATTCTTCTTATTTCGTTTATCGATTCTTCAACGTAATCGGGGTGAACGTGAAATCCCGGAACGTAAAACCCGCCAAGACGGTCACGGAGCGCCAACGCCTCGTCGTTGCACAGCTTTACGCTGGCGAAGCTTTCAACCGGCTCCCTGTAAATGATAACGCTGCCCGCAATTTTCGTGATACCCAAGTGGGAGAGGTCTTTTTTCATATCCTCTTCTTTCATGTCGTAATCTGCGTGATAATGACAGATATTGTATCTCTCGCTTGAAAACGGATGCGTGTGAAAATCTATGATTTCAAAACCCTGATTTTCAATATTCATATTCATTACTCCTTTATTATTCCGTAGAATCCTTTTAAGTCTATTATAAAATTGCCGCTCCGCTTTGTCAACCGAAAAAGCAAAAAAGGGTATTTTTCTTTTGTGCAAATCAACAAAAAAAGCTTACTTGGATTTTTATTTTTTGGCGCTGATATTTTGGCTCTAAGACTTGACATTTCCTATAAATTATGATATAATTTTAAAGATAAAAATGCACGGGTGCGCACAAGCGCATTTAGATGGCTGAAAGGACAAGCTATGAAATACCTTCTCAAAAATGCGAAGATATATGAAAACGGCGCTATAATGACCAAGGATATGTTCCTTGACGGCGCTGAGCTTTTTGCTTTTTCTTCTTCCGTTGCCAGTGACGTTGAAACTATTGAAAATTGTATTATTTTTCCCGGCTTTTGTGACGTACACGTCCATTTAAGAGAGCCGGGATTTTCTTATAAAGAAACAATGGAAACGGGAACTTTGGCTGCGGCAAGAGGCGGATACACGGCGGTTTTCGCAATGCCTAACTTGAATCCGACGCCCGATTCGAAAGAGAATCTTCAAAAGGAGCTCGACGCAATAGAGCGCGGAGCGAAAATAAAGGTTTATCCTTACGGAACGATAAGCGTTGGCGAAAAAGGAGAGGAGCTTTCCGACCTCGAGGGAATGGCGGAAAACGTTATTGCGTTTTCCGACGACGGACGCGGAGTGCAGTCGGAAGATATGATGCTCGAAGCGATGCAAAGAGCTAAAAAGCTCGGAAAGATTATAGTTGCTCACTGCGAGGACAATTCATTGCTTTTCGGCGGCTATATTCACGACGGCGAGTACGCCAAGGCTCACGGCCACAGGGGAATTTGCTCAAAGAGCGAGTATGCGCCGATAGAGCGTGATATAGAGCTTCTCAAAAAATGCGGAGCAAGCTATCACGTGTGCCACGTTTCCGCAAAGGAAAGCGTTGA
Source organism: Eubacteriales bacterium (assembly GCA_045644125.1). Taxonomy (GTDB): domain Bacteria; phylum Bacillota; class Clostridia; order Oscillospirales; family CAG-272; genus UBA1740. The sequence goes on from JAZRGJ010000103.1 coordinate 18,491, forward strand.
GGCTATAAGACGGGCAAAGGCTGCGGGCGTTGATATTACGGCAGAAACCGCGCCTCATTATCTGACTCTTGACGATTCGGATTTGCAAGAGGACGGAAGATTCAAGATGAATCCCCCGATAAGAAGCAAAGAGGATAAAGAAGCGCTTATTGCGGGAATCCTTGACGGAACGCTTGATATGATAGCGACGGACCATGCGCCTCACAGCAAGGAAGAAAAATCGCGCGGTCTTGCGGGAAGCCTTATGGGCGTCGTCGGAATAGAAACCGCATTCCCCGTGCTCTACACTTACCTTGTGAAAACGGGAGTGATTCCGATGGAAACCGTTGCAAAATGCCTTATCGACAACCCGAGAGGGCGTTTCGGATTACCGAAAAACGACGGATTTACAGTCTTTAAGCTCGACGAGAGCTACACGGTAAACCCCGACGAGTTTCTTTCTATGGGAAAAGCTACGCCCTACGAGGGCTGTGAGCTTTACGGAGCTTGCCTTATCACATCGCTTGACGGCAAGATTGTTTACGAAAATAAAAAAATATTGAGATAAATCTACGGAGGACGAAAAATGGCAAAGAGAACCGACATCAAAAGAGTTATGATTATAGGCACGGGCCCTATCATCATCGGACAGGCAGCAGAGTTTGACTATGCAGGAACTCAGGCGTGCTTGGCACTCAAAGAGGAGGGATACGAGGTAATTCTCGTAAACTCAAACCCCGCGACGATAATGACCGATACTACGGTTGCGGATAAGGTTTATATGGAGCCCCTCACCCTTGAATACATTGCGAAAATCATAAGATACGAGCGCCCCGACGCTATAGTTCCCGGAATTGGCGGACAGACCGGTCTTAACATGGCTATGCTTCTTGAAAAGAAAGGAATACTTAAGGAAAGCGGCGTTGAGCTTCTCGGAACTTCGAGCGAAAGTATCGAAAGAGCCGAGGACAGAGAGCTTTTCAAAGAGCTTTGCGAATCGATAGGCGAGCCCGTTATTCCCTCGGAAATAGCTAACACGCTTGAAGAAGCTGTTGCCGCTGCGGCAAGAATCGGTTATCCCGTAGTTCTTCGCCCTGCGTTCACTCTCGGTGGCACGGGCGGCGGCTTTGCGTACGACGAGGAAGAGCTTCGCTTGCTTGCGGTAGGCGCTCTTGCGGCATCTCCCGTTAACCAGGTTCTCGTTGAAAAGAGCGTTCGCGGATACAAGGAAATCGAATTCGAGGTTATGCGTGACGGCGAGGACAACGCAATAACCATCTGCGGAATGGAAAATATCGACCCCGTTGGCGTTCACACGGGTGACAGTATAGTCGTTGCTCCCATTATGACTCTCAGCGAGCACGACAGAAAAATGCTTAACGACAGCGCAATAAAGCTTATTCGTGAGCTTAAGATAGAGGGCGGATGCAACGTTCAGTTTGCGCTTAATCCCAACTCCAGCGAATACTATCTTATCGAGGTTAACCCGAGAGTTTCGAGAAGCTCGGCTCTTGCTTCAAAGGCGAGCGGTTACCCGATTGCAAGAGTTACCGCAAAAATTGCGGTAGGTATGACTCTTGACGAGATTGAGGTTGCCGGAACTAAGGCTTCCTTTGAGCCCGACCTTGATTACGTTATAGCTAAATTCCCCCGTTTCCCCTTTGATAAATTCACAACCGTTCCCAACAAGCTCGGAACTCAGATGAAAGCGACCGGCGAATGTATGAGTATCGGCGCAAATCTTGAAGAGTGCCTTCTTAAATCCGTTCGCTCTCTTGAAATCGGAGTTTGCCATCTTTCTATGGCGAAGTTCGAGCAGATGTCGGATAAGGATACGCTTACCTATATTGAAGAATTCCACGACGATAACATTTTCGCAATCGCAGAGCTTTTGAGAAACGGACATACCGTTTCCGAAATTGCGGAAATAACGAAAATTACGCCTTTCTTCCTTGAATCCGTTGAGAAGATTACGAATATGGAAAAGGCTCTTAAGGCGTCCGTCGGCGATACGAAGACTCTTCGTGAAGCAAAGGTTATGGGCTTCTCCGATAAGTTCATTTCAAAGCTTTGGGGAATGCCTGAAATCGAAATTGCAAACATTCGTAAGTCAGCCGGCATAATTCCTAACTTCAGAATGGTTGATACGGCTCACGTAGGAGCTTATATCCCTTATTTCTACTCCTCTTACACCGGTGAAAATCAGTCGATACTCACCGACAGAAAGAAGGTTGTCGTTCTTGGCGCAGGTCCTATCAGAATAGGTCAGGGCGTTGAGTTTGACTACCCCACGGTTCACGCAGTAAACACCATAAGAAACCTCGGATATGAGGCTATCATTATAAACAACAACCCCGAAACCGTTTCTACCGACTACACAACGGCAGATAAGCTTTATTTCGAGCCTCTCACCGCAGAGGACGTTATGAATATAATTGACTTCGAGAAGCCCGAGGGCGTTATCGCTTCTCTTGGCGGTCAGACCGCAATCAACCTTGCCGCTCCTCTTGCAGCGCGCGGAGTTAAGATTATAGGTACCGACTGCGAGGCTATCGAGCGCGCAGAAAACCGCGACGCATTCGAAAAGATTCTTGAAGAGCTTGGTATTCCTCAGCCTCAGGGACAGGCTGTTACCAAGATTGAAGACGGAGTTGCAGTTGCAAAGAAAATCGGTTATCCCGTTCTCGTTCGCCCGAGCTTCGTTCTCGGCGGCCGCGCTATGCAGCTTGTCGGAAATGAAGAGCAGCTTCGCCACTATTTGAGAACTGCCGTTGAAATAGACGAGGACAAGCCCGTTCTCGTTGACCACTATATCCAGGGTAAAGAGGTTGAGGTTGACGCAATCTGCGACGGAAGAAACGTTTTCGTTGCAGGTATTATGGAGCTCGTTGAGCGTACCGGTATTCACTCCGGCGACAGTATAAGCGTTTATCCCGCATTCAGCATTTCGGATAAGGTTAAGGGCAAAATTCTTTCCTACTCTAAGATGCTTGGCGTCGGTATCGGCATCGTTGGTCTTTTCAACATTCAGTTCATCGTTGACGATAAGGAAGACGTTTACATCATTGAAGTTAACCCCCGTTCGTCAAGAACCGTTCCTTTCCTTTCCAAGTCCACGGGTTACTCTCTTGCGGATATTGCAACCGAGGTTATCATGGGCAAATCGTTAAGAGAGCTCGGAATCTTCGATCTTTATCCCGAAGAAAAGAAGCGTTGGTACTGTAAGGTTCCCGTATTCTCATTCAAGAAGATAAACGGAATCGACGCATATCTTTCTCCCGAAATGAAGTCCACCGGCGAAGCTATAGGTTATGACGACGACCTTTACAGAGCGTTCTATAAGGCTCTTCAGGCGTCGGGCATGAACGTTCAGAATTACGGAACGGTGTTCGTAACGATAGCAGATAAGGACAAGGAAGAAGCGCTTCCTCTTATCCGCCGCTTCTACAACCTCGGATTCAATATCGAGGCAAACTCGGGAACGGCAACCTACCTCAAGGAGCACGGAATAAGAACGAGAGTAAGAGCAAAGATAAGCTCCGGCTCAAGCGATATTCCCGCAGCGTTAAGACAGGGCCATATAGCTTACGTTATAAACACGAGCGACCTTTCTTCAACGGACAACCAGAAGGACGGTCACGAAATTCGTACCCTCGCAACCGAAACCGGTACGACGATGTTCACCTCTCTTGATACGGTAAGAGTTCTTCTTGACGTTCTTGAGGATATAACCATTACGATTTCTACTATTGATGCATAATGAAGACCGGAATATTTAAGCTTAAAGAAAACAGAAAAATCGCCAAAAACACTTACGAATGGGTGCTTGTCGGCGATACGTCGGACGTCACCGCATCGGGACAGTTCGTTAATATTAAGCTCGACGGATTTTATCTTCGCAGACCTATCTCGGTCTGCGACGTCGAGGGTGATGAGCTCACGCTTATTTTCAAGGTAGTTGGCGACGGCACCGAAAAAATGGCAAATGCCAAAATCGGTGACGAGTTTGACGTTATGACAGGCCTTGGAAACGGCTACGACCTTACGAAAGCGGCAGACGCTCCCTTGCTTATCGGCGGCGGCGCAGGCGTTCCGCCCATGTATCTTCTTGCAAGACGTCTTGTTGCGCTCGGCAAAAAAGTTACCGTGATACTCGGCTTCGGCTCGGCAGACGAGGTTTTCTATAAAGAAAAATTCGAAGCGCTCGGCTGTAGCGTTATCGTTGCAACCGCTGACGGAACTATGGGCGTTAAGGGCTTCGTTACCGACGCTATGTCAGGGCTTGATTACAGCTATTTCTACACTTGCGGTCCAGAACCCATGCTCAAAGCGATTTACGACAGATCCACCTCGGACGGTGAGTTTAGCTTTGAAGAAAGAATGGGATGCGGCTTTGGCGCTTGCATGGGCTGCACCTGCGAAACGAAATATAAATATAAGCGCATCTGCCGTGACGGCCCCGTGCTTGCGAAGGAGGAGATAGTATGGTAAGCATAAAGACAGATCTTTGCGGAATCGAGCTTGACAACCCGATAATTCCCGCCAGCGGAACGTTCGGCTTCGGCTATGAATTCGCAGAGCTTTACGACATAAATATCCTCGGCTCGCTTTCTTTCAAGGGAACGACGCTTGCTCCGAGATTCGGAAATCCCACTCCGAGAATTGCGGAGTGCGCATCCGGTATGCTTAACGCAGTAGGACTTCAGAATCCCGGCGTTGACAAGGTTATCTCGGAAGAGCTTCCGAAGCTTTATAAGGTTTTTGATAAGCCGGTTATGGCAAACGTAAGCGGTTTTTCCGAGTACGAATACGTTGAAACCGTCAAAAAGCTTGATGCGGAGGAGAGAATCGGCTGGTTTGAAATCAACATCTCCTGCCCCAACGTTCACGGCGGCGGAATGAGCTTCGGCACGTCGTGCGAGGCTGCCGAGGGAATCACCAAGGCTGTTCGTAAGGTTACGAACAAACCTCTTATAATAAAGCTTTCTCCGAACGTTACCGACATCGCATCAATAGCAAAGGCTTGCGAAGCGGGCGGAGCTGACGGCGTCAGCCTTATAAACACTCTTCTCGGTATGAGAATAGACCTTAAAAAAAGAAAACCCATCATTGCAAATAAAACCGGAGGATTTTCCGGTCCTGCCATAAAGCCCGTTGCCGTACGTATGATCTATCAGGTTTACGAAGCGGTTAAAATTCCGATAGTCGGAATGGGCGGCGTTGCCACGGCAGATGACGTTATCGAAATGATGCTTGCGGGCGCTCGCGCTGTAGAGGTAGGCGCTGAAAACCTCGTTAACCCCTACGCTTGCCGCGATATTATAGAGGCGTTGCCTCTCGCTTGCGAGAAATACGGAATTAAAGATTTGAAAGAAATAATAGGAGGCGCACACTAATGGGAAAAGACGTTATAATCGCGTGTGATTTTGACAGCGCGGAAAAAACCTTTGCTTTCCTTGATAAATTCACCGGGAAGAAACCTTTCGTTAAAATAGGAATGGAGCTTTACTACGCAGAGGGCCCCTCGATAGTAAAGGAAATTAAAAAGAGAGGTCACAAAATCTTCCTTGACCTCAAGCTTCACGACATCCCCAACACAGTTAAAAAGTCTATGGCAGTGCTCTCTCGCCTTGACGTTGATATGACAAACCTTCACGCAGCGGGAACGAAGAGAATGATGGAAGCGGCAATCGAGGGCCTTACACGTCCCGACGCCACCCGTCCGGTTCTTATCGCCGTTACCCAGCTTACCTCTACCGACCAGGAGAGCATGGAGCGCGACCTTCTCATAAAAGAGCCTATCGACAAGGTAGTTATGCACTATGCGCACAACGCTAAAGAAGCGGGACTTGACGGCGTAGTTTGCTCGCCCCTTGAAGCAGGAAAGGTTCACGACGTTTGCGGCGCAGGCTTCGTAACCGTTACCCCCGGCGTTTGATTTGCTGGCGGTGACGTTGGCGACCAGAAGAGAGTTATGACTCCTGCCGTGGCTAAGAAAATCGGCTCCGATTACATCGTAGTAGGAAGACCTATTACCGCCGCTCCCGATCCTGTTGCAGCGTACGAAAGATGCGTCAGCGAGTTCGTCGGCTAAGATAAAAACAAAACTTAAGGAGATATAAAATGGAAAGCTATAAGAGAGAATTTATACAGTTCCTTGAAGGAGCGGGAGTTTTAAAATTTGGTGATTTCACCGCAAAAAGCGGAAGAAAGATACCCTACTTTATAAATGCGGGAATGATTAAAACGGGCGCTGACATTGCAACGCTCGGTGAGTTTTACGCACGCGCTTATAACGAAAAGCTCGGCATGAAAAAGGCTGTGCTTTACGGCCCTGCGTATAAGGGAATCTCCCTCTCGGTATCTGCCGCAGTTGCTCTTTCCAAAAACGGTCTTAACGTTCCTTTCTTCTTTAACAGAAAGGAAGTGAAGGATCACGGCGAGGGCGGAGTATTCGTTGGTTACGTTCCCACGCCCGGTGAGGAAATCGTTATTATAGAGGACGTTATCACAGCAGGCACGGCTATCCGTGAGAGCATGGAAATTCTTTCTCACCTTGAGGGCACGAAGGTTGCCGCAACCTTTATCATGGTTGACCGTAAGGAAAAGGGACAGGGCGAGCGCGGAGCTATGGCTGAAATCGAGGATCAGTTCGGATTCCCCGTTTATTCCATAGTAGACGTATACGATATTATCGAGTATCTTGAAGAGGATGATAGCAACGCCGAGAACGTAGCTCGCATTAAGAAATATCTTGAAGTTTACGGCGCTAAAGCGTAAAACTTGGAGTTGAAATGAGAAATCTTATAAACATACTTGATTTATCATGTGAAGAAATCGACGAGCTTGTAGAACTCGGAAACGATATAATCGAAAATCCCGAAAAGTATAAGGAAGCTTGCCACGGAAAAATTCTCGGAACGCTTTTCTTTGAGCCCTCGACGAGAACAAGGCTTAGCTTTACCTCGGCTATGATGTCGCTCGGCGGAAACGTTCTCGGATTTTCCTCGGCCGGTAACTCGTCTATTTCCAAGGGCGAAACCGTTTCGGACACCATAAGAATGGTTGCCGCTTACAGTGATATTATAGTTATGCGCCACCCGAAAGAGGGCGCGCCTATAGTTGCGAAAAGAGTTTCCTCGGTTCCGATAATAAACGCAGGCGACGGCGGACATTTCCATCCGACGCAGACGCTTACCGACCTTATAACGATCAAGCGCAAGCTTGGCAGATTTGACAATCTTACGGTCGGAATATGCGGCGACCTTAAGTACGGAAGAACCGTTCATTCTCTTATTGCGGCTATGTCAAGATACGAGAACGTGAAATTCGTTTTCATCTCTCCCGACGAGCTTAAAATGCCCGATTACATTACGGAAGAGCTTAAAGGAAAATGCGAATATTTCGAAACCGAAAATCTTGAAGAAGTAATTCCCACGCTTGACGTTCTTTATATGACGAGAATTCAGGCTGAAAGATTTTCTTCCCGTGACGATTACGAGCGCCTTAAGGACTCGTATGAATTAACGAGAGCTAAGCTTTCGGACGCAAAACCCACTCTTGCGGTTATGCACCCCCTCCCCCGTGTAACAGAAATCAACGTTGACGTTGACGATGATCCGAGATGCGCATATTTCGATCAAGCCGCATGGGGAAGATACATAAGAATGGCGCTTATAATTAAGCTCCTTTCCGACAAATCAAGCAAGGATTCTCTTGAAATAGGAGAAGAAAACGCAAATCTTATTTGCGCAAATCCGCATTGCATCACCGGTGTTGAGCGCGGTATCCGGCATCTTTTCAAAGACGGAAAGTGCGTATATTGCGACCAGAAGGCAGACCTTAAAAAATAATTTTTGCGAAAGGGCTTCGGCGTGAAAAACGAGAAAATTAAATCCAATATTCCGAAGCTCTTCGCAAGGGTTACGGGCGGTAAAGATGTAATCGCTAATACAACCGGCATTATAGCTGATTGGCATTATCACGACGAGCTTGAGTTTCTGCCCGTGTATAGCGGCGAGCTGATTATAGGCTTTGAGGACGAGGAGCTTGTTGCGAGAGCGGGTGACGTGGTTTTTGTCAACGCCGGTATTCCTCACATGACTTATGCCGAAAAGCCGCGCGCTTCGGGACTTGTTCAGTTTAGAGAAAGCGACTTTGTAAACGGCGAGCTTCCGAGAATAATACGTTATTCAAGAAAAATGCACGGGATAGAAAATACTCCTGTCACTATAATTCATTCCGAAGAGCTTTTAAATGCCGTAACTGAGATTATAGAAGAGGGAAAGGCAAACTGTCCCGCATGCGATTTTTTTGTAAAAAGCGGAATATATAAGGCGCTTGGAATTCTGTATAGAATGGGCATTTTGAAGGATGCTGATACTATGCTCGCAGAGCGTGACGTTCAGAAAATACTGCCCGTTCTTTCATACGTTAATACGAATTACGCAGAGGACGTTAAACTTTCCGATGTTGCCGCAATGCTCTCGTTTGACGAGAGCTATTTCTGCCGTTTATTCAAGAATGCGACGGGTTCAACATTTACGGAATACTTGAATTTCGTGAGAATTTCGAAAGCAGAAAAGCTTCTTAAGAAAACTTCGAAGAGCATACTTGAAATTTCGGAGGCTGTCGGTTTTTCTTCCGTTTCATATTTCAACAGAATTTTTAAAAAATATCACTACGTATCGCCAAGGGCGTACCGCGGAATGTTGTATCAAAATATATAGGAGAGTTTAATGGAGATAAAATATACCGAAACCGAGTGGCAGGGATTTAAGAGCTTAAATTTTAAATTTGAAGACAGAAACGCCATTCTGGTTTTCCCGAAAAGCCCAAATGCCGAGAAAAAATGGCTTCTCAAAACCGAATATTTCGGAGCTTTTCCGAATTTTGAGATTGAGATGCTCAAAAGGGGCTATCATCTTGCATACGTTGCTAACGTAACTCGTTGGTTGCACCCGTCGGACATTGACGCAAAGGCTCGCTTCGCCGATTTTTTGCGCCGTGAGTTTGGCTTGAATGAAAAATGCGTCCCGGTAGGTATGAGCTGCGGAGGACTTCAAGCGGTTTATTTTGCCGCAAATCACCCAAGCTATATATCATCTCTTTATCTTGACGCGCCGGTTATGAATCTTTTAAGCTGCCCTTACGCTGTCGGCAACGAGGCGCAACCCGGATTTATCGCAGAATTTGAAGCGGCAACGGGAAAAACGCTTTCCGATTTGATAAATTACAGAAATCATCCGATAGACAACGTACCGAAGCTTATTGAAAATAAGATTCCCGTAATTCTCGTGGCGGGTGATTCCGATACGGTAGTGCCTTATCATGAGAACGGAAAAGCTCTTTACGAGCTTTATAAGGCGGCGGGGGCTCACATCGAGCTTTATCTTAAGCCGGGGGTTGACCACCACCCACACGGTCTTGAAGATCCGACGCCGATTATAAATTTCGTTGAAAAACATTACGAATAAGAATAAAAGCAGGAGAAAAAATCTCCTGCTTTTATTTTATAAAATTAAATTATGCTCTTGCCTTCCCAATCCTCGTCGGGATAAAATCCCATAACGGATGCTATCGTGGGGGCTATGTCGAGAAGTGAAAGCTGTTCTTTTATTTCGCCTTTTGTAAAGCTTTCGCCGATAAAGAAAAAGGGGATCGTCATATCTTCGGGAATATCAAGGCCGTGCGTCCTATCGTGTCCGCCGTGGTCTGCCATAATTACGACGTGATATTCATTGCCATAAGCTTCTATTATTTTTTTAACGTTATCAATGGCAATGGATATTCTTCTTAAATATTCGTCGCTCATCCAGCCAACGTCGTGCCCGCCCTTGTCGTCGGTATCAACGAGATAAAGGAAAACGAAATCGGGATGATATTCCGAAATGAGTTTGTCACATTCGTCCGTAAGAATCGTATCAACGCTTTCTGCGGCGCGGAAGTTCATATATTTTGCGTGCATAAGCGAGCCGGGGCGTGAAATGTCACGAATAGGCTCCCAACCGTAAAACATAGCGCTTTTGCCGCCTGCTTCTTTTATCTTTTCGAAAAGTCCTTTAACGGGGCGCACCTCGGGGGCGTAAGTGTTAGTAAGTATTCCGTGGCGCTGCGGCGTTACGGAGTGCGCCATTGAATAATGGCAGGGAAGAGTTACGGACGGTATCATAGAGCTTGCGGAGTAAGTGTAAGCCGACATTTTTTCAAGCTCCGAAAGATAGGGGTTTCCGCATTTTTTGAGCCCGTCGGGGCGCATTCCGTCAATCGATATTAAAATCAATTTGTTTTTCATACTTTAGCCCTTTTCTTGAAAATTTTAGTAAGAGGTAACGATATGATAAGCGCAATAATCATAAGAGCAAAGCAAGCTATAATTACGCAAGTCCAGTCATTGTCAACGACGAGCAAGGGGAATATTACGCTTGCCGCTGCCGCAGCCATATAGCTTAAGAAGTCGAGGAATCCCGTGATGGTGGAAACCACTCCGGTTTTGTAAAGGCTGGGGCAATAAATGCTCCAAAGCACGGTTGCCGCCGCATTCGAGGCAAGAACGGAGATAACGAGAACGATAATATTTGCAATTCTGTTATGTATGAAAATAAGCGAGCCGAAGCCGAGCGAGGCAAGCAAGAACCAAAGAATCAGCGAAAGGTTCATATTTCTGCCGATGCGCTCGTATACGAAAATTGAAATAAAGGCTGCGGCGGATATAACGATAGTGGTAATGCTGAACATTCCCTCAGCTTCGGTTTCGTTGTATGAGAGATGTTCGGCAAAATAAAGGGTAAAGAAGCCGACAAGCGAGGTTCTTATAATACCCGTTATCATAGAAACTGCGGAGAATCTTAAAAGCTGATGCTCTTTTATAAGAAGCTTGACGCTGGCCTTTTCCTGATTTTTTTCCGCCTTGTACTGATTGTATTTTACGATGCCGCGCTTTTCAAGCATAAGGAACGATAAAAAGCAAACAGAACCCATAACCGCAAGTGATATACTGCTGATTCCGAAAGCCCATTGCCAAGAAACCATCATTGCGATAACGCCCGCAAGAGGTGAGCCGAAGAATGAGGAGAAGGTATAGCCAAGACTGCATCTTACGGCATGAATGGGCTCAGTGTTTTCGGAAACGACCTTCGTCATAGGTCCGTATATAAACGAGAGAAAGAATCCCGTAAGTCCGTATACCGCAATTGAAATGAAATCAACATGCGCAATAAATGGGTATATAGCGTTTGTCACCGCGGAAAGCAAAAGTCCGAGGCTTATCATATATTTTGCTTTTATTTTGTCGCCGAGCCAGCCGTTTATAAGCTGACCGAAAGCGTAAAAAACAAAAAATGAAGCAGAGAGCAAGCCGATTGATTCTTTGTCAAAATTACCGGTCTGTTTCATCTGCGCCGAAACTGCTGAAAGTATGTTTCTCGCAAAATAAACGGAAAGATAAGCTATGGAGCATAAAGTTCCTAAAAGAAAGGCGTTTTTTGCATTTTTTGAAAGTTTCATTTTAAAATCCTCAGAATCAATGTTCTTCAACGTTGTGGGAAGTTATAATATTTTTTATTCTTGCGTAAGAATGTTTGTCTCCGTCCATAACACTCTCTAAATAAGACGTGAGCGCGTCAACCAAGGCCAGCTGCGAACTTCGGATTTCATTAGGCATAGCCGACTCGGAGTTGCCGCTTGCTCCTGCGATCAGAGCAAAATCGGCGAGCTTGGCAAGGGGTGAGTTCTTGTTTGACGTGATGGCAATTACGGGCGCTGAATTTTCCTTCGCTATTCTTACGGCGTCAATTACGTCTTTTGTCTTGCCGGAAGAAGAAACCGCAATGACAAGACTGTTTTTATCGAGCATTGCCGCAGAAACCGCAGACGTAAGAACGTCGTTGACGGAAGATGCGCATATTCCTAGCTGGAGCAACTGATAGTAAAGATCCGTAGCAACGCAGGAAGAGCGGTAAACACCGTATATTTCTACGCGTTTTGCCGCAAGAATTAAAGCGGCGGCGGAGAGCAAATCTTCATTTGTATTTATCAGCTCGGTGTTGCGAAGCGCTATTGTTTTGTTTTTGTTGTTTCTGATAAGCGCTTCAATAACGCTTCCGTTTTCGCTCTCCGCGCCGACAGCCGTTTTAACGTATGAAGACAGCGCCTCGGCTACCTTGAGTTTCAGAATCGGGAAGCCGCCTTTTGCGTATTTGTTTGAAAAGTTAACGATGCTTCCTTGTGAGACGGGTATGAGAGAGGAGAGTTCTTTCAGAGAATATTCCGTGAATTTTTTCGGATCTTTAATTATGAATGCGGCAATATCCGCTTCAACGCCGTGAAGCAATGGGAGTAAAGCCGAAATCTCATTTAAAATATTTGCCATAAGCCCTCTTTTGAAAAAAACTCATTTTATTTTCGCGCAGAAATGATTATATCACAATAATATGCTCGTGTCAATACGTTAATCAATTTTATATTCGTCGTAAAAAATATTCAAAACTTATTATCGGCAAACAAAAAAATCGCGGTTTAAAACCGCGATTTTTAAATCATTTTTGCAAATAATTTTTTTCAAATTTTCTCCAAATCGGTATCATAATGGATATAATAACCAACGAGACAGCCACGATCGCGAACCAACACGTCGCAGTGATTTGCCAACCGAAAGAGTCGGCGATTCGCGCGAAAACGTAATTTGCAAGTACTATACCGAGCGACGCCATACAGTTGAAAAGGCCTGAAAGCGTTGCCACGCTGCCGAACTTTTCAAACTTTTTCGAAATATAAGAAAAGAATATCGACGTACCGGACGTTGATACCATAAGAAGCGTAAGAGCAGCTACTATGAAGCCGACCTCAAGCTTGCCGATAAACATTATAGCAGCGAGAGGAATGAGCATTATGGCAAAGAAAAGCGCAATTATGAATGGTTCGTTGAACTTTTTAAATATCGGAATGCGTGATACGCAAAGTCCGACAGGGCCTGCCAGAACAAGAATTATATTAAGAGCATTTGCAAGCGCCGGCGTAAGACTTTCGTACGATTCCATAAGCATTGTCGGCGCTAACGCTTTAACACCGAGATTTATCATACTTTGTATTATACCGACGAAGAGGGCCAAGGGAATTCCCGCTTTTATTATAAGTTTAAGCAATTCTTTTCCGGGAAGCTTCTTCGCAGGATTCGCCGCCACGACCGCTCCTGCATTTTCAATAACCATATCGCGCTTAAGAAAGGAATATACGGAGAAGAAGAGGAGGCAAAGAACGAAAAGCGTTATGGCGGAAACCAAGAAATTAAATTTCCATTCGCTCATAAAAATTGCTATCAGGTACGATACGAGAAGTCCGACGGAGGAACTGAAATTTATAAAGAATATACATCTCATTCTGTGGTCGGGCGAAAGCTCGGTTGCGACAATTTTGAAAATTGATGGCCATATACCAAACTGGCACACAGCATTTATCGACCATATAATTAACATTCCGACGTAATCGTCAATGAAATAAATGAGAAGATTGCATATTCCTGCGCCAAACATTCCTATAAGTATAAGCTTTGCGGGCGAATACTTGTCTGCCGCAATTCCTCCCACCACCTGAAACGGCGCATAGAAGAGATAAAAGGCTGCCGCAATGAGTCCCGTTTGGCTCTTCGACATAACCCCGGCATCTACTATTGACGCCATAGCCGCGCTGTAACAGTTTTTCGTCATGTATATCAAGGAATAAACGACGAAAACGAGAAGAAAAAGATACGCGCTCTTTTTGTGATCAACAAGGCATTTGCGTTCCATTAACAAGCCTCTTTCCTAAATATGTTTCATTTTAAGTAACATTATATCACTATCATATCAATTTATCAAGAAGAATTTTAAAGACTTAATTTAAAAAATTATGCTGCAACATAAAAAATTTCGACTTAAATAATGAAATTCGGGATTTCGCATTTTGAAAATAGGAAAGAGAGCGAAGATGTTTTGATCTTCACTCTCTTTTTTTGACTGTTTATAAGGTTTTAAAAGTCGGGATTTTTAAAGCTATTCTTCGGCCGTGTCTTTCCAAACGGTTACGCTCTTGTCCTTGTATCGCTTTTTGAATATTTTTCTTCGGAAAAGAAACGTCGTATAAACTATCCACAAAACGAAGAATATTGCGCAGGCGATAATGGCGTTAGTCAGCGACTTGCCTGCAAAGCTGAGCATAAGTAAGAGCGGCGCTATCATCAACATAGCGGGGAAGTTTGAAAGAATGTAAAGGCTTGACGTGGGGGTGCGAAGATCGGGGTCAACCTCTTTCATGAGTATGACGCCGTTTGAAGCGGTTCCCGTAAGCGTTCCGAAGCTCATAAGGAAGAACTCGTGCTCGAATCCCTTAAAGCATTCCTTTGCAACCAAGCGCACGTAAACGTAGGTGATAAGAGCTCCGACAGCGCTGAGGATTACGATGGGAAGAATGTAATTCTTTATATCGTTTATCTGAATTGCGGAAACTCCCGCAACTATCATAAGGTCGAAAGAAAATCCGGAGATGCGGTCCATCTGATAATTGTTTATGTACTGGCGGTGCATCAGCTTGCGCTTGCGCAAGTTTTTAACTACGAATTTGATAAGCATAGCCGCAAGGGACGCCCACAGGAAGTTGAAGCCCCAGGCAATGTTGTTCGTGAAATCGGAGAGCGCGCCAAGGAGGCACATAAAGCCGAAGGAAAGAGCGTAGGCGATGGCAACGAAGCCTATCTGCAAAGAAAATTTATCAACCGACTCGTTGTCGGGCAATTCGTCTTCATTGACTTCAAACTGAGCCATATACTGCTTTTTGTGATCTGAGCTGCGTACTTGTAAATCTCCGCGTTTTTTGTGAACGTTGATATAGAAAACTCCGAAAACGGAAGCAACCACGAACCCGATAGATGCAAGAGATAAGCCGAAGCTACCGTTGCCTGCAAACTGAGCTGCGGGAGTATTCGTGAAATCAATATCCCAGCTGAGCGCATTTCCGGGGCCCTGGCCGTAAGCGAGGGGGAGGATCAAGCCGCAAACGTAGGAGATAACCGTGCTGCCGTATCTCGTTATCAAAAATAAAATCAAGGTGATTCCAAGGCCGACGAAAGCTTGCAACATATAGGTTGCGCCCTGCAATGCGCCGAATTCAACTATTTGCGAGCGCTCTGTCTTAACGGTGTTTTTTTCCGTTTTCAAGGTCATAGCGGCAAAGCCGATTGCGAGGCAATGGTAGGTAATAACCTGCATAAGTCGGTTGTCGACAAGCTCGAAGCCGCATTGCTTGCAAATAATATCAACGAGAAGAAGAGTACCGCCGCCCAAAAGCGCGGAGGGGATCAAGCAATTTCTGAAGAAGGGGATTTTGCGTCTTAAAATGTTGCCGAGCATTAAAAACATCAAAAGCAAGCCGAGCTGAACGAGAAACGCCCAAACGGCTCCGTAATTTTCCATGGAAAAATCCCAACTAGACGTGTTCATAAAGTCACACTCCTTTTTTGTGATTTGCAATGTAAATATATATAAATATTTAGTAATTCAGTCAACCGTTAACGCCAATATTATAATCCCGAAAAAACGCTTTTGTCAATTGAAAACGCCAAAAGTTTACATTTGCGTTACAAATTCAAATGCCCAAAAGCTGTGTTTTAACCCTTTATTTTGAAGTGTTTTCCCTGAAAATGGCCGCATAAAAGAAAAAATTCAAAGTCACCGGTATCGGAACTTTGATGTGAAGAAATAATATTAATATCACAAAACGGAGGTTGAGAAATACATGCGCCGCCGCGCGTATTTTCTCATAAAAGGCAAAAAAGATGGCTGAAAATATCAGATCAATATGGCAAGACGATGCGCCGAGGGTGAGTTTTGAAAGCTTTGAGGGAGATAAAAAAACTGACGTTTTAATAATCGGCGCAGGAATTGCGGGGATTTTATGCGCCTATAAGCTGAAAAATGCGGGAGTGGACTGTTTGGTTTTGGAAGCCGCAAATATTTGCGGCGGTATCACGAAAAACACCACGGCTAAAATCACTTTACAGCACGGCTTGATTTACGATAAAATGATACGCCGCATCGGAGAGGATAAAGCGCGCTTGTATATAGAAGCTCAAAGCCGCGCTTGCGAAGAATACGCCGCGCTTTGCGAAAATACAGACTGTGATTACGAGGCGCGTGATAATTTCGTCTATTCGCTGGGCGACCGAAAGAAAATCGAAAAGGAGATTGCCGCTCTCGAGCGCCTCGGAGTGAAAGCCGAGTTTTCGGAGGCGGAGGAGTTGCCGTTTTCCGTGGCGGGCGCTGTGCGAGTTGGGCGGCAGGCGCAGTTTCACCCGTTGAAATTTTTATATTCCGTCGCAAAGGATTTGCCGATTTTCGAAAACAGTAAGGTCACGGAGTTTTTGCCGGAGATGGCAATTACGGAGCGTGGAAAAATAAGATATAAAAAGCTGATTATCGCAACTCATTTTCCGATTCTCAATAAGCACGGCCTATACCCTTTGAAGCTCTATCAGCATCGCTCCTACGTCCTTGCGCTTAAAGCTGCGCAAAAAGTGAACGGAATGTACGTTGACGAAGCGGATACGGGGATGTCGTTTCGAAGCTACGGCGAGCTTCTGCTCCTTGGCGGCGGAGGGCATCGCACGGGTAAGAGCGGCGGCTGTTGGCAAGAGCTTGAAGCCTTTGCGAAGAAGCATTATAAAAATGCCGAAGTCGTGAGAAAATGGGCGACGCAGGACACCGTGTCTTTGGATGACGCGCCATATATCGGGCGGTATTCAAGGTCAACGCCCGAGGTATTCGTGGCAACGGGATTTAATAAATGGGGAATGACTAACGCCATGGTTTCTGCCGACGTTCTTTGTAATCTCGTTCAGGATAAACCCGATCCTTACGCCAAAATCTTTTCGCCGTCAAGAAGCGTTTTCCGACCTCAACTTGCCATCAACGCATTTGAATCGGCGCTTGGACTTCTGACGCCCACCGCGCCTCGTTGCCCCCATCTCGGTTGCGCCCTAAAATATAACCGCGCCGAGCATAGCTGGGATTGCCCGTGCCACGGAAGCCGCTTTACCGAGCAGGGCGAGCTGATTGACAATCCCGCAACGGACGATAAAAGAATGTAGCGGTATAGCTTGGCGCTCCGTGGGAAATAATAGTATTAAATCACAAACGGAGGTCGATATTCGTTATGTTCAAACACGAAAAGATTTTATTTCATCCGGTAGAAGTCGAAAGACCGAATCCGCAATACGCCGTTTTGCTTCAAGAACAGCTTGGCGGCGGTAACGGCGAATTAAAGGCGGCAATGCAATATATGTCGCAAAGCTTCAGAATCAAGGATCCCGAAATTAAGGACCTGTTTCTTGACATCGCCGCAGAGGAGCTTTCGCATCTTGAAATGGTTTCGCAAACCGTTAATCTGCTCAACGGTCACGAAGTTGATGCGACACGGGTGCTGTCGGGAGAAATACAAACGCACGTTCAAAACGGGCTCAATCCCGGACTAATCAATGCTTCCGGCTATTCCTGGACGGCGGATTACGTTACCGTCACGGGCGACTTGTGCGCTGATTTGCTCTCAAACATTGCCTCGGAGCAGCGCGCAAAGGTGGTTTACGAGTATCTCTATCGCCAAATCGAAGACAAAAAGGTGCGTGAAACTATCGATTTTCTCCTTAACAGAGAGGAAGCGCACAATCAAATGTTCCGTGACGCCTTTAATAAAGTGCAAGAAAGCGGCTCAAACCGTGATTTCGGCACTACCAAAGCCGCAAAAATGTATTTCTCTCTCTCAAATCCGGGCCCAAACAGCTTCGCAACGGGAGAAACCAAGCCTCCGGAATTTAAGTAATTCCGCCCGAAAACGCCGTCAGCAGAACAGCCTCCGACAAGCGGAGGCTGTTTTTTATTACTGTTTTTTGAAAGTGATATTTCCCGAGTTATAAATAAACGTTCCGAAGAGCGTCCAGTAAACGAAAACTAATGCGTCGGGATTAAACTGCTTGTTCGGCATCTCACGGAGCATAACATTTTCTTTCGTATCGGCGCAAGCCTTTTCGGCATCTGCTTTCGCTTCTTCAAGGCTGTAATAAATCTTGGAATTTACCGAGCCGGATTCCGTATCAAACTTATATCTGATATTTCCCCCCTTAAGAGCGAGGTAACGCGCGAGAACCTTTTCTGCGTGTTTCTTTTCTTCGCCGGACTTGATTTCAACGATTTTCGAGAGAATTTTTATGCATGCGGAATTTGAGAGATAGCGATAAAGGCCGGTGCCCCATTGGGTGCTATTGGGATTTCCCGCGTTCTTATAATAATCCCAGAACTTAAGCTGACGCGCTTCATCGGGTGTAAGCTCGATCGCGTATTCGGGATCGGCTTTTACGTATCCCGCAGAGAGCTCATCTCCTTCGTCTATAACACCGGTGATAAACACTCCGAATATAATGCGCTCCGTTGTGCCGGGCATAACGGTTGTTAAAACTGCAAGTCCGTTCTGCTTTGCGTTTGTAATCCGACGAGCCTTATGCGCTCCATTGTCGTCGAGATTTTCACCGGCATACGCTCTCCACTCGGTGAGCATTCTTGATTCGTAACAAACGAAGCTTTCTTTATGTATAGCGAGGAGCTCGTCATAACTGATCTCGCCTCTATAATAACGACCGCAAGGAGAGCCTGCATTTAAACACCAGGCGCGTTTTTCTTTTTCAATGTTATATTTGATCTGCTCGGGAGAGCATACGCCCTTGAAGCCGATGCAAGAATGCGAGCAACCGCCATCGCAGAAATTGGCTTTGAAGGCAAGGTTGCCGTGTTCCTTATTCTTAAGCTCAGCAGCAGAAAGCGTGCGCTTCTTATTTCCTTCGGCTACCGTTCGAGCGTAATGGCGTCTGATTTCTTCTGCTTTAGCCGCTGCCTTTGCGCGCTCTTCGGCTTCTTTCTTTGCAACCGCCTCATCAGCAATAACCTTGACTTCGTTCTGCGCTTCAGCATCGGCAAACTTTAAGAACTCGGCAAAGACATCGGGGTAACGGAAATTCAACGTCTTTCCGGGGAATTCTGCAGTGACGATATTGTTTTCGAACTTTACGATTACACCCTCTCCGAATGTTTTGTGAATGACTTTTTTGTTAAGCATTGTTAGTTCTCCTTTTTAATTAAATTTCCGGCAAAAATGCTGTTTTGATTTTGCTTACGCCTATATTATACATTCCTTGTTTTCGATAAATCGGGTTTTGGTGAATTTTTTT
The DNA here is from genome assembly GCA_045644125.1 of Eubacteriales bacterium. Lineage (GTDB taxonomy): Bacteria > Bacillota > Clostridia > Oscillospirales > CAG-272 > UBA1740. Next base: position 37,713 of record JAZRGJ010000103.1, read on the forward strand.
AAAAAATTTCGAAATTTTTTATACCTCATGAAATTTAGTTGAAATAACATACAAAATATGATATGCTTAAATACAAGGAAAACGCGAGTTTAAAAAATATTTTTTCAAAAAGCCTTGAAAACCCGATTTATCAGATTTTTGTTTGATATAATAAGACATCACAAAATGGAGGATAGACACATGGCAGAAAAAGACAGCGCAAAAAAAACGAATACGAAAAAAGCAAAAAACGAAAAAGAAAAGGTTAAAACCGATATAAATTCAGCAGCTATTTTAAATGTTCTTGAAAATTACTCAGGTCAGATAAAAAACGGTAAAATAGTTAAACTTACACTTGTTCAAATACAGCAGTATCTGAAGGAGTTTTTTGATGTTTCAATCAAAAGTACAGACACGATTAAAGAAAATATAAGCGATCTTCAGGGGCTGGGCAATAAGTATCGCAATGCTTTTCCCATGATATTTTGCGATGGAAAAGACGAGGAAGATGAAAAATCCTTCGAAAAAGATTTTGATGAAGAGTTCGTCTGCGAAGACAACTCAGAAAAAATCAACTCTCACAAAGTTAAGTATTATTGGATGCCGAAGAAAAACGTTTTGGATTCAGGAGAGTATAAAATCTTAAAAGCTAAAATTGAGTCGGACGTATCATTAAATTCTATTGAAAAGGCGAGCTTGATAAGAAAAATTGATAGCATTTCTTCTAATGACTACACTCGTGAGCTGGGTTCTTTTGACCAAAATCCGACTGTTGACGTTGAGTCGCTGGGTAACAAAAACGTTTCAAAAAAGGTAGATACGATAGGAGAAGCAATAAGAGCAGGTATTAAGATTACGTTCTACAACGGCGCATATGACAAGAGCAAGAGCCTTGAAAAGATAGGTGATGTAATTAAATTTTCTCCATATCATATTACGGATAAAAATGGATATGTTTATGTAATTGGATTGAAGGACGGAGAGACGTCCGCAACTTCCTACAGAATCGACAAGCTTATAGACTTAAAAAAAGAAAAATCAAATTCCGATAACCGAGATAATTATAAAAATTTGCATCGTTACATAGAGTCGCATCCGTTTATGAGCAACGACGAAAAAAATGTCGAAGCAATACTTAAGCTTCGGAAAAATATCACGTATGAACAGGATAATATCGGTGATGTTATTGATGCGTTTGGCTATACTCCTGTTATAACTGAAGACAAGAATGAGAATGACGAGTGTGAAGGATATACCGTTAAATTAAGCGCGACAGAAGAGGCAATTTATAAATTTGCTCTTTTGCATTCCGATGTGGTAGAGGTGAAATCTCCCGAAGGGTTGCGTAACCGTTTGCGTAAAATGTCCAAATATTCTTACGATAGTTATCTTTCAACTTATGAAGATTTCTATGAAGCGGAAATAGATAAAATTAAAGAAGGTGGCTTGGGACATAGCATAAAGAGGGAATTCCATTGTGAAGGCGTTGATCTTTCGAAAAGAACGGAATACCATAATATACCTATCCTTCGTCTTTGCCTTGATAATAACAATGTTGAAGATATTTCGTTCGTTCGCAATTATAAAGATCTCTGCTCATTTAGAACAAGAAAGAATCCCATAGTTGATTATACGCCTTTATGTGATATTGATACAATTCAAGCAATGCAAATTATAGATTCGAAGCTTGAATCGTATGACTTTATAAAGAATTGCAAAAGTTTAAGAAAACTCACGCTTGATAATAACGAAGTGAAAGACAAATCTGCTTTATATACACCTTTACACCTTGATTATTTGGTTTTGTTTGATGAAGATGAAATAGATGTAGAGTTGTTTAAAAAAAGCAACCCTTTAACAGAGGTTTTGATTGGCTGGGACAAGTTGGATGATAAAAAATATTTCATTAACCCCGTTTATCCGATTAATCGTAAATATACAGTACCACATAATTATCCGTTGAATATTTTTGCGGAATTTGCACCATCTCGCGCAAGAGAAATAATTGGACAAAACGTATGCAACGAGGCCGACAAAATCATATCTACAGACTTGGAAATTGGGGCAAAGTTAGAGGCCATTATTGATGATTTTGGCATGAAAGAATCTAAAATTTTTCGTTCCATAGCTAAAGATGGCAAGACTATTGTTGAAACGGCTAAAGAGAATAACATGCGCATACAGGATGTTATAGACGTATTCGTGAAGTGTAGGAAGAGTTTTGGTTCAAAGCAAAATAGAGATTTTTTCATTGGTACATATAAAAAATATTATAAACCGCTCTATAAAAAGCCCACGACAACATCTAACGCCGGCAATAACAGTAAAAGAGAAGAAAATAAAATTGCCGAATACAAGCTTAAAATTCGTAGAAAAAGATATGACTAAGGAGAAGTGTGCTTAAGTGGAAAATAAGGATGGCTTTTATTATCACGTAAATGAAATAAACAAGCGCAATGACAGAAGCGGAAATGCGGCAATATATAATGCTTGCAAAAACAAGGGAAAAAACGTGTTTAATACTGCTGATGCGGAATTCCTGGAGGGAATGTTGTGGCTTATTGGCAGGTCATACGCAGCATCACCGCAAAGGCGATCATACGGTGTTAGCAGCAAAATGAAAGATGATGAACAGGGGAAAAAACGCGCGGTATGGCCTGTAAAAACCGAAAATTCAGGTAACGGAGATTTTTTTGCAGAAATTGCCGATTACATTGTAAAACCTAAGGGAAAATCAAGAGAAGATTTAGCAAAGCTTAAAGACTGCTTGGAAAAATTGTCTTCGTATGAAAAACAACCGTATAATTTTGATTTTTCAAAAAATTCAGCAAATTGCGAAGATTTGCAACGGTTAATTTGTGTTGTTCAGAGCGTAAGCTTGTTTAACAGATTAATTAAAAGAGCCAGCGAACGCTTTGACTGCGTTCCGGGTGACAATATACATAAAATTGCCCCGAAGCACTCTAAGTCGGGAGTGGAAGAGAAGGAATACGTATATTGTAAAAACCAAATATCTTTTTGCAGCAAGTTTTTGCACTTTTTCTTCCCTAATTCCGTTTTTATAATCGATCAGTTTTCTGAAAAAGGAGCTAAGATAATTTTCCCTAAAAAAACTTCAAAAAAATACAAGTTTATATCTTCAACATACGTGGATGAATTCGATCCTCCTGAAAATGAGGTGTTTAATTTAAGCGGAACCATTGAAACTTTTAAAAGAAAACGCCAAGACATAATAAATATCATAAAAAAAATAGAAGAAAATGAAGAAATAAAAAAGGAATTTGAGGCAGATTCAGTAGAAATAGAAAATCTTAAAGAAAGCAGTGTTAAGATAGAAAAAGACAGCGAAGATGTATCGACTAGCAGCGATAAAGCAAATGGGAAAGGCTATTCCGAACGGTATTTGATTCATTGTGTAAATTCGTACGTTCTTTGCTGTTTGTTGAAGGGGGAAATTGAAGCGCCGGTCGTTTCCTTTCCTCGCTTGTCCGATTCCGTTTTTATGCGAATCAAAACCAAGAATAAACAAAACGCTTCTGCTAAAGAAAAGAGAAAAAAAATAAAAGAAATTTACGGAATATAGTAAATTAACTATAGTTATTAAGCGCACCGCTTTTGGCGGCGCGCTTTTAATTTTACCAAAAGTCTGATTCTTGGCGAGAAAAAATATTTTTTCAAAAAGCCGTGAAAACCCGATAAATCGGAAATTGCAAGCGTATAATGGAGCCACAAAACAATAAATGGAGGTCAAAAATGACAACAATTCGCAAGTGCCGAATTATACTCGGAACGGGAGAAGATATATTGGCAAATCTAAAAAAAACAAATCTATTTATCGGAGAAAATTCGTCAGCGGCTATTTATGCGCTGGCAGAAGCTTGTTGCGGAACGCATAATAGCGATTTAAAGATGCGTTGTGTGAATTTTGAGTTTGAATATGATGAAAAAACTTACGTAGTGACGGCCGTTAGCGCCAAAGATGGAGCGACAGCTTTAGTAAAATATCCGGAAGATAATGAGGTTTTTAATGAAAGCGCTTTTTTGGAATTTAATTCTATAAGGGATGCGTTTTCTTATAACAGCAGAAACGTTTTCAAAAATGATAAGATTGGCAAAATGGATAATTTATTATCCGATTCAGAAATAAGCATGCTTAATTACAAGGAGTTTGTCAAAGGATTGAAAAAGCGAGGCGAGGATAGACCGATTTTCATTTCCGGATTTTTCGAAAAAACAGACAAAGAGACGAGGGCTAAAATACTCGACGAATTATCGGCATTAACACCAAAATCCCAAATTTTTATAGCGGTTAGCAAAGACGTTTTTGGCGAAGAGTTTGAAGGAGAAAAAATATTTTTAGAAAAAATTTGGGATGTGGTATGAAAACCCGATAAATCGAAAATTAGAAGCGTATAATAGAGCCACAAAATAAAAAATGCATTTTTGACAAGGAGATAAAAAAATGATGGATTTTAATAAATTCCCGATTTTATACGAAGAAGGGACAAGAGAGCTTGTGGAGGAATTTATATTTGATCACTTCGAGAGCTTAGATGACGGAATGATTTGTCATGAGATGGAATCGGAGTACGTACATAGCGATGTCTATAATTTCAGCAGCGGATTTGTTGAAGGCTCTCGTTTGTATGTCACGTGCGGAATGGGCGCTCGTTCGCAGAACAGCTTGCGTCCGGGATACGATCATATTGAGCTTATGATGTTTGGAAGCGAAAATCTCAAGAATGATATTGACGTGATAAATCAGTTGGTAAACTTATCAAAATATCCCTTCCGCAATTCGAGTTGGTTAGGTCCTTTTCATACCATTAATGTTACAGAAAAAATCAAAGAAAAGTTCGGATTTTCTTACCTGTGGTTTCTCCCGGAGTTTGCAGAGCTTGAAGTGACGGATGGCTTTGAAACGTACACGGTTAAGTTTTTGCCGCTTGCGCCTCTCTATGAGGATGAAAGAGACGTGTTGGCGCGTATGGACGAATCGAGCGAAGAGCTTAGAAATAAACTTCTTGAGGCTTTGCAAGAAAACGTCAGTATGTTTCATATAGACGTTTCAAGACTTAGCTTGGCTACCGATCTTTTTTAGCGCTGTTAAAAACTTAAATCTAAAGAGATGGAAGAATCAATATGTTTTTTGTTATTTATAACCCAAAAGATAAATTGAGAGATGAAATAGATTCCATTTTTAAAACCGACGTTTTGCGTTTCTCGGAATATATGCAAAAAGAGCGCAGAAAACCGGAGAACAAGGAACTTTTTATCGCAGGTGAAGGAACTGTTATAACTCGTCTTCTTGAAAAGGCAGCAACGGACGATGGGCTTTTGAATGAATACAAAGCTATTATGTTTGACGAGGATATTATTGCAAAAATCGATGAGGCAACTGAAATAAAACCGTACTTTGCAAAGCTCTTGAATTCATGGATGGTGATATTTTATTGCGCTAAATACGAAAGTACAATTATCCGCCTTAAAGAGACCGAATTGTGTGACGATATTTTTGAAATGAATTAAATAAAAGGAGACTAAAAATGAGTGCATTTGATAAAATTATAGGTTTTGATTCGATAAAGAACGATTTGCTTGGGATTATAGACATTATTAAAAATCCCGATATTTATCGCAGCTTAGGAGCTGAAGTTCCTCACGGAGTTATGCTTGAGGGAGATCCCGGAATGGGTAAGACGTTGATGGCTAAAGCATTTATAGAGGAGTGCGGAATTCCTTCTTTCGTTATAAGAAGATCGAAGTCTTCCGAACATTTCATTGCTGAGATGAACAACGTATTTGAAGAAGCTTCAAGACATGGTAGGGCTGTGATTTTGCTTGATGACATTGACAAAATGGCTCCGGAAGAAAATAATAGCCAGGAGTATTCGGTGCTTCAGGCGTTAATAGACTCCGTTCACGACAAGGAAGTCTTCATTATCGCAACCGCAAATTGTACTCACGACCTTCCTGATAGTCTCAAAAGAGCAGGTAGATTTGACCGTTGGATAATGGTAAGATCGCCCTCCAGAGCGGATGGGGAGAAGATAGTTAAGTATTACATATCCAAGAAGCCTATTTCCGAGGACGTGAATCTTGAAGACGTGTGTAAGATGCTTTCGTATCGCTCGTGCGCAGCCATTGATTCCGTAGTAAACCTTGCGGCTATTATGGCAGGGCGCGCTCGTTCTGAAAAAATAATGATGAATCACTTGGTAAATGCGACATTGACAGAGGCTTACGGATTGATTGATACCTGCGAAGGACTTTCCCACGAAGAAAGAGAAATGGTTGCATATCACGAGGCGGGCCACGCAGTTATATGCGACATAATAAAGGAAGGCAGCGTCGGCGTTGTAAGCATTTGCTCTAATCAGAGAGCTGACAAGGGTGGATTTATGTTGCGTTGTGATGAGCTTGAGAGACGTCCGTATGATATTCTCGTAAGCCTTGGCGGTAAAGCCGCATGTGAGATAAAATATGGCAAAGTTGCATCCGGCACAAAGGGCGATCTCACTAAGGCATGTCATAATATCAATATATCTACAAAGTGTATGGGGGCATACGGAGTTGCTAACATCGGATTTGGTAGTGAATCGGAGTTCCAAGATCAGAGAAGCGAAATTATAGTGACTGCCGAGCTTGAAAGATATCTCTTTAAGGCTAAAGAAATTCTCGCTGAAAACCGCGAATATCTCGACAAGCTTGCATCGGCGCTTTACGAGAAAGAAACGCTTCTGAATTCGGAGATTGCAGCAATCCGCGCGACTTGTACGATCAAGCCTGCGGTTGTGGGATAATCGACATGACGAAAATGGCAACAAAATATGGATTTTAACAAATGTGGGGTGCAGTATGAATATCGAGAGTGAATATACGTTGGATGACGTTCTGGCAATGTTTCCTACCGAGCCAAATAGAAAATGCGCTTTGCATCTTTTGCCAAGCGCGCTAGACTTCGTGCGCAAAAGTGATACCGAGTTTGGTACGGCGCAAATGCAAAAACATTTGAAAGCCGGATACGGTCAGACTGCAAAGGTAATAGATGCGCTTATCGCTTTATGCGTAATAGAAATTGCCGAAGAAAAACCTCGCAAATATAAAAGGCTTTGCGAGAAAAGTGAAATTCAGCACGACGTTTATTATAACGGTCACGTTCACGAGGCAGATAATGAGCTTAAAAGCGGCTGGGATCCTGCGCTTTTCAGAACCGAAGAGGAGTGTCTTAACTATATAAAAAATACTTATTCGGAGTTTGAAAATCCCGTGTATGTGATAGAAAAAGTTCGCATAGGCGGTGATGTTTGGGAGATTATCGATCGCCAAGAAATAAAGGATAAATGAAAAAAGAGATATTATGAATTGCAGAGTAATAGGAATCGGCGGCGCCGGTAGGAATATATTAAAAGCTTTGCTTGAATAATCGAAACGGTTTTCAAAAAATGATGCTCCGATGGATCAAGTCCAAATTTATCCCAAACAGTTTGGCATCATATAAACGTAAGGCGGCGAAGTCTCGAAGCCCGGCGCCTTGCTGATTTGCAATCAAATATCATGGATGACGAGAAATATGACGGATAAAGAAAAAATATTATACGACTTTTACGACAGTCTACGGTAACGCTGCCGAATTCTTTAACGTAGATTGAAAAATATGCCTTTGCGTATCGAAGAAGCTTAAAAAGCGTAAACTTACCGGATAGCATAAAAATCATTCATGAGTATGCTTTTTACGATTGCGCGCGGCTTGAAGAAATCGTAATACCACCCAAGGTTTCGTATATCGCTGTCGAAATGTTCCGAGGATGTTCATCTCTTAAAAGCGTCATTCTCACTGAAAATATATCATGCATAGGAAGCTTAGCCGGTGTAATTGATATAGACGAATATGCGTTTTGCGGATGCAAAAATTTAACTATCGAAAGAATGATCGACAAAGATTCATCAGTAATCATACCCACGAAATTTTAAAAGTCCAGGAGAAGAGTAATGGCAAAGGAACAGATAAATAGGATAGAGTCCGAGGAAGATGCTGTATTAGCGGCAAAAGAGAAAAAAGACGTATATCATAGTTTTTTCAACAGCCTTATGAAAGGCGGCGAAATCTTCACTTGCGATGATATAGAACTTGCAATTGAGGCGCTTCAGCTTAGTAAACTCGATATTAAAGAAAGAGAAGACAAAAAGCGCAGAGAGCGAGAAGCCGAGCTTCTGAAGCAGAAACTAATTGAAGATGAAGAGCGCAGAAGAGCGGCTGAGGAACGCGCAAGAAAAAGAGCACAGAGAGCACGTGAAAAACGAGCGGAAGAAATCAGCGCCATGGAGCTCCCTCTCGACTTTGTTAATACTTTTGAGGATGACGCAAGAGCTAACGTTCATTGCGATACTATTGCAGAAGGACTTCTTGTATCCCTTGATTGCCTTGGTATCGTTGATATCGAGTTCATCTCTTCCATCACAGGCGAGGAAATGAAAACGGTTATCGAAACGCTTAAGGGCTCAATTTATCAGAACCCTCTTATGTGGGACGAATGCTTTTACAAGGGATGGGAAACTGCGGACGAGTATCTTTCGGGAAATCTTATGCACAAGCTCAGTCTTGCCGAGGATGCAAACGAAGAATATCCCGGTATTTTCGCAGAGAACATTAAGGCTTTGAAAGAAGTTATCAGTCCCGATATCGCAAGAGACGATATTTACGTTACGCTCGGTTCTCCTTGGGTTCCTGCCGACGTAGTAGACGATTTTATACTCCATCTTGTCGGTCTTGATAAAAATGCTGACGGCGATTATCCCGAGGAAGCAGAGCCTTTCCTTACACCTGATTATATGACGGCACATGATCCGACAACAGGTCTTTGGGATATTCCGCTAAAACGAAGATTTCGTAAAAGCCATTCTCACGGAAAATGGGAAAAGTATAATTATGAGATCTGGGGAACTGAACGCATGGATATGCTCTATCTTATGGAGAATATCCTCAATATGAAAACACTTGCAGTTTACGATCAGATAGACGAAAAAACAAGAAAGCTTAATCAGTCGGAAACGGTCAAAGTGCTTGAAAAGCAGGACAAGATGATTGCCGAATTTCAGAAATGGGTGTGGGAAGATGAGAAGAGAGCTGCGCGCATCCAATCGGCATATCAGAGAAGATACGGAAATATTAAAAAACGAGTTTTTAACGGATCATTCCTTGAATTCCCGGATATGAATCCCGAAATCGAGCTCAGAGCTCACCAAAAGGATTCCGTTGCAAGAATAATTTTCTCTCCGAATACATTACTTGCGCACGACGTTGGCGCGGGCAAAACCTATACGATGATTGCTGCCGGTATGGAGCTTCGCAGACTTGGAAAGTCGAAGAAGAATATGTACGTAATTCCCAACAACATTATGCCTCAGTGGGTTGAAATGTTCAGAAAGATGTACCCGAAAGCAAATCTTCTCGTTGTAAACAACAGAAACTTCTGCTTGAAAAAGCGTAACGAAACCTTAAAAAAGATAATCAACGAGGATTTCGATGCTATTCTGATTACATATTCAAGCTTCGATCAGCTTTCTCTTTCAAAAAAGTATTACGAAGACTTTTACGAAAAGCAGCTTGCAATACTCGATAAGGCAAAGGAAAACTTCTATTCCAAGGCAAAAATCGAGAAAAAGCAAGAGATAGTTCAAAAGGCGCTCATGAAGCTGGAGAAAGCGACAACCTCCGATATTTGTGATATAGCATTTGACGAGCTCGGAATCAACACACTCTTTGTGGACGAAGCCCATAATTACAAGAACGTATCGGTAGCAACGGGCATTACCAGAGTGCGCGGAATATCATCTCAAGGCTCGAAGAAATGCGATGGAATGATGGACAAGATTCACTGCGTACAAAGACAGAATCACGGTGGCAGAGTTATTCTCGCAACCGGAACACCTATCACCAACAGTATTACGGACCTCTTTATTCTTCAGAAGTATTTGCAGGACGGAGAGCTCGAATTCCTTGGTATTCAGAACTTTGACGCTTGGGTTGCTACATACGCAAAGAAAACCACCGAGTTTGAGGTTGATATTGATACGAGTAATTACCGCCTGGCAACAAGATTTTCCCGTTTCTTTAACGTGCCGGAGCTTACGTCAATTTTGTCGTCCGTTGCTGATTTTTATCACGTTGACCAAAGCGTAGGAATTCCCGAATTTGAGGGATATACGGACTCTCTTGCTGACGGAAGCGAAGACTTCATGGACTATCTTAAGGATATTTCCTCAAGAGCGGATGACGTCAGAGAGAAAAGAGTCAGCCCTAAGGAAGATAACCTTCTTAAAATCACGACCGACGGTAGAAAAGCGGCGCTTGACATGCGACTTATCGACCTTGTTTACGGTCTTGATCCCGATTCCAAGGTGTATAGATGCGCAGAAAACATCATGCGAATCTATGATGAGACGAGAGATAAAAAGCTTATTCAAATGGTATTTATAGATCAGTCAACGCCTAAAGCCGGGTTCAACCTTTACGATGAGCTTAAGAGCATTCTCAAGGCTATGGGAATGTCGGAGCACGAGATAGCATACATTCACGATGCAAGCACTGAAGCCAAGAAAAAGCTTCTGTTCCGAGATTTGCGACTTGGAAACGTTGCAGTCGTTATCGGTTCAACCTTTAAGATGGGACTTGGTGTTAACGTGCAGAAAAAGCTTTGCGCGCTTCATCACATGGACGTACCGTGGAGACCTGCGGATATGGTGCAGCGAGAGGGACGAATACTGCGTCAGGGAAACCTTTGTAAATCTGTAAAAATATTCAGATATATCACTAAGGGATCGTTTGATGCGTATTCCTGGCAGCTTCTTGAGGCTAAGCAGAGATTTATAAGCCAGATACTTTCCGGACATGCGACTATTCGTGAGGGAAGCGACATTGATGAATCGGTGCTTAACTATGCAGAGGTCAAAGCACTTGCTGTTGGTAATCCCTTGATGAAGAAGCGAATCGAGCTTATGAACGAGCTTGATAAATACAAAATTCTTAACCGCGATTACGTTGAGCAAAGAATTAAGAAGCAGGAGGAGCTTGCTTCTATCCCCGAAAAAATAAATCTTCAAAAGAAGCACATATTTAACACGAAGCGCGATATTGAGTATTACGAAAATAACAAGATTGATTACAATGAAATTCCCAAGGAAGAGCAAAAGGAAATTCGTCAGAAAATTTTCGATGCGGTAAGAACGCACATAAATATGCCGATCGAAAAGAAGGTGCTTACTTATCAGGGATTTGACGTAGTCGTTCCTGCAAGAATGCGTCCAAAGGAAATTACGGAAAAATCAAAGGTTGAAGGTCAGAGAGGTAAAACCAAGAGCATTCCGTACGTATTTGTAAAGAGAAACGGAGCGCATTACATGGAAATCGAAAGCGTTTCCGGAATTACCAAGAGATTAAACAACCTTCTTGAAAATCTCGGAGAAAGACTTAAAAACCAGGAAAGCTATCTTGAGGCGCTCTTGCAGAAAGAAAAGGATCTTCGTGAGGAGCTTAGCTGTGAAGGCGAGTCTTACGTAGAGGAAATGGAATTGCTCAAAGAAGAAATATTAAAAATAAGTGAGGAGCTTGGACTTGTAGCATGAGTGAAATAAGAACAAATATGCCGTCTCTTTCTGTTGAAAGGACGATAACAACACTGACACGCGCGTATACTTCGGTAATCGAAAAGGGACTTTCTCCGAAGATACTTCCTTCGGTTATGATGTGGGGGCCTCCCGGCGTAGGTAAATCGCAAGCAGTAAGAGCGATTGCCAAGGATATAGAGAAAAAGACGGGAAAAACGGTTAAAATCACTGACGTAAGACTTCTTCTCTTTAACCCCATTGACCTTAGAGGAATCCCCACTGCAAACGCAGATAAAACCCTCGCAATATGGTTAAAGCCTCAGATATTTCAGATGTCTGACAGCGATGATATAATAAACATACTTTTCCTCGACGAGATTTCGGCAGCTCCGCAATCCGTGCAAGCCGCGGCGTATCAGATAACGCTTGACAGAGTCGTAGGTGAGCATAAGCTTCCCGATAACTGCATCGTTATTGCCGCGGGTAACCGTGTTACGGATAAGTCGGTATCATTTAAGATGCCCAAAGCGCTCGCAAACCGTCTTTTGCATATAGAGGTCGAGGGAAGCTTTGGCTCATGGAAAAATTGGGCTGAAAGGAGCGGAATAAATAAAAAGGTTCTCGGTTTCCTTTCTTTCAGAACGGACAAGCTCTTCGGCTTTGACGCAAAGAATGACGATCTTGCATTCGCAACGCCTCGTTCATGGGAAATGGTATCCAATATTCTCAATAACGTATGTGATGATGTAAGCGCAATGTACCCTATGATTGCAGGGCTTATCGGCTCGGGACTTGCTCTTGAATTTCGCTCGTGGTGCGGAATGAATTCCGATCTTCCGGACATTGAGGGCATCTTTGACGGAACTGAATTCACTATTCCCAAGACCTCCGATGCGATGTATGCGGTTATAACGAGCATGGCAGATTACGCCAAAGACCATAAATACGAAACCGAAAGGATTGGCAACTCCTTAAACTACGCTTCAAAATTCCCGGCTGATTACGTTGCGATACTTCTTAAAGAGTACGAAGCGATAGATGAAGAGTATAAGGACGTGCTTCTTGATATACCTGAATATACCGACCTCATAAGCAAGAGGGGAGTTTTGCGTAATGGCAGAGTATGACGGTGAAACCATGGAGATCGTAAGAAGGCTTCAAGCGACAAGAATGGCTGTGCTGTCAAAGCAGCCGTTCTTCGGAGTTCTTCTTATGAATTTCCGTATGGCGCTGGATAAATCCACGTCTACGTCATATACCGACGGTATCAGGCTTTCGTTTAACCCCGATTTTCTCAAATCTCTCAGCGACTCGGAGCTTGAGCTTGTTATGATGCATGAAGCGCTTCACGCAGCTCTCGGTCATCCATTCAGAGTGCAAGCGGATTACGAGCTTGAGCTTTACGACCTCGCTTGCGATATAGTAGTAAACTCAAATATATTTTATAGCTTTGGCGAAGATGAGAAGAAAATTACAATAAAGCAATTCGGTGTTCTTCCTCACAAAACTCCAAGCGGTAAAGAGGGATATGAGCGTACCGTTGAAGAGGTTTACAACGAACTTTTAAAATCGTCAGCCACAGCAAAAAAGAAAAAACGAGGAAAAGCCGACGGCGCGGGAGGCGGAGGTAAAAGCGATTCCGATGCCAAAACCGACACGGACGATAGTTCTGATGATTCGTCACAAGATGAGCGCGGTGAGGATAAAACGGGCGAGACGGAAGAAAGAGATAAATCCTCTTCGAAAGCATCGAGAGGCGGTAAAGGAAAAAACAAGGAAAATTCGAATGTCAACGAAGAGCTCAGCATTGAAGCATTGATAAGCTCAATAAAAAAACGTAATAAATTTTTAAAAGCAAAATACGATTCTCCGTCATATAAAGAACGGTGTACGATAAAGGTGGAAGTAACAAGCAGTAATGCGGTTTTTGACGATCATACTTTTTGGCAGGGGGATGATCCGGATAATTCAAACTCTGCATTGTGGTATGACAGAACAATGCGAGCTACTGAAATTATATTAGAAAAAGAAAAATCCCACGTTGGTTTTGGAGGACCGCCATTGTGCGCGCAACGTTTGTTGAAGGAATTGCGCGAAACCGCAGTAGATTGGCGCACGCTTTTGAATGATTTTATTCAGGAAGAGGTAAACGACTATTCGTTTTCGCCCCCAGACAGAAGAATGGATGATTCCCCTTTCTTCTTGCCGGATTTCAATGAAAAGGACGATTCGGTGAAAAACATATGGTTTTTAATTGATACATCGGGCTCGATAGGTGATGAGGCTATATCTGCGGCATATTCCGAGATTATAAGTGCTATGGAAATGTTTAATAGCTTTGAAGGCTTGTTAAGCTTTACCGAGGTGTTTGTTACCGAGCCTATTCCTTTTTGCTCGCCGGAAGAATTGCTTAAAATAAAGCCGGTTGGCGGCGGTGGAAATGATTTTGGAGAGATATTCAGATTCATGCAGAGAAATATGATGGATAAGCTGCCTGCGTCTATAGTAATTTTGACGGATGGTTACGATACATATCCCGAGGAATCCGAAGCATTAGGAATCCCGGTGTTATGGTTAATTAACAATAAAGAGGCGATAGATCCGCCGTGGGGAAAATTTGCAAGGTTTGAAATAGGAAAAAAAGGAGAATTAAAATGAACGATCTTCAGAAAATGAAGGAGCTTATAAAGAAAATAAACGAGGCGGATAAGGCGTATTTTGGGGAAGACAAGCCCATTATGACCGACAGAGAATACGACGGTTTAATCCTTGAGCTTAAAATTCTCGAAAGAACCACGGGAGTTCGTTTTGCAAATTCTCCTACAGGAAGAATTCCCGGCGATGCCAAGGCAGGCCTTGAAACAGTTAAGCACTCAAAGCCTATGCTTTCTTGCCAAAAGACGAAAGAGGTGCGTGACGTGGTAGAGTTTGCGGGGGAACACGAGATTGTTCTTTCTTGGAAAATGGACGGCCTTACGCTCGTTTTGCGTTATGAGAACGGAAAATTCAAGCAAGCGATAACAAGAGGCGCGGAGGGAATCGTCGGCGAGGACGTTACGCACACCGTTAAAAATTTCAGAAACATTCCTCTCGTCATTCCCTCTAAGGAATCATTCGAGGTAAGGGGAGAGGGCGTCGTTTCCTGGGATGACCATAACATACTCACAAGGCTTCACGATGGGACATCGCACCCGAGAAGCGTTGCATCGGGAGCGGTAAGAAGCCTTGAGGCAGACGTCGGAAAGCTTTCGCATCTGGATTTTTTCGCATTCGAGCTTATTAAGGATAATGCGCCGGACAGCAAAATGGAGCAGCTTGAATTTCTTCAAAAAAACAACTTCGACGTAGTCGAGCATAAGCTTGTGGAAGAAAGCTCTGAAATTGAAAAGGCTATCGAAGAATTTGCTCCCTCGGGATTCAAATATCCCGTTGACGGTATAGTTGCGGAATACGACGATATAGAATACGGCAAGAGCCTTGGCGCAACGGCGCACCATGAAAAACGAATGATTGCTCTTAAATGGCGTGATGAAGTTAAGGAAACGAGATTCCGCGGAGTTGAGCTTAAGACGACGAGAACGGGCGTTGTAAGCATTGTCGGAAAGTTTGACGAGGTGCTTATAGACGGCACGAGAGTACACAGAGCAAGTCTGCATAACCTCTCCAACTTCGAAAAGTACAGCTTTGGCATCGGCGATATAATCCGAGTTTATAAGGCTAATATGATCATTCCTCAAATTGCGGAAAACTTGACGCGCAGCGGTACTTACAATCTGCCAAAGCACTGCCCTTGCTGCGGAACGGAGCTGACGGTGAAGCTGTCCATTTCGGGCGTTAAAGAGCTTTATTGCCCAAACGAACAGTGTATTGCCAGACACGCAAGAAAAATTGCGCGCTATTGCGATAAAAATGCAATGAACATAGATGGTCTCTCGGCTTCGGTTATAGAAAATATGATGGCTTACGGTTGGGTGCAGAGCTTTAAAGACCTCTATCACCTTGACCTTCACAGAGATGAAATTGTCTTGCGACCGGGATTTGGACAAGATAAATATCAAGCTATGATAGAAGCGATAGAGGAGAGTCGACACTGTCATATGTATCAGTTTCTCGTTGGAATAGGAATACCCAACCTCGGTAACGAAGCGGCGAAAACGCTCCATCAGTATTACTACGGCAACTTCAGAAAATTTGAGGAAGCCATTTCGGAAAACTTTAATTTTGCCCGTATAGAAGGTATCAGTGAAGCAACAAGCCGTTCAATACATACCTGGTTTTCTGACAAAACTAACATTAGAATAATTAACTCGCTTATACCCGAGCTTAAATTTATCAGCAAGACTGATATTATCAAAGATAAGGAAAACCCCTTCCTCGATACGAAGGTCGTTGTAACCGGAAGTTTTGAGAGCTTTTCGAGAGAAGGAATAATCGAGCTTCTCACCGCGCTCGGCGCAAAAGTTTGCGATAACGTTACCGAGGACGTGAACTATCTGATTTACGGCGCAGTTCCCGGCGGCAAAAAAATAAGCAACGCGATAAAATTCGGCGTGAATATGATAAGCGAAAAGAACTTTGCAGAAATGCTTGGAACCGGTGAAGATAAATATTGACGGAATTGGTGGAAAGGAAAAATGACCGTAAACGATGATTTTATAATTGTTGATACCATTACAGAAAAAACAACAATACAAGGTAAAAAACGCAAAAATCTCAAAACGGTTGTTATTCCGGAAGGCGTAAAAACAATTTCCGGCAGCGCTTTTTGTGGCTGCGAAAACCTTAAAGCCATATATATTCCCGGAAGTATACAAATGATTCAGCCTTTCGCTTTCAAAGGCTGTGATAAATTAAGAAATGTATATATTGAAAAAACAGCATGGGATTTCAATGGGTTATATGAGCTTAAAAACTGTAAGAATGCAGTCCTGTACGGATCGGGGTGCTATTTTAGAGAATTTGCTTCGAAGATCAATCTTCCATATGTTGAAGCGTAAGTGATATATATATAAACTCTGCGATTATTGCGTATTGCAAAACATATAAAATTGTAATATAATAAATTCAAAAGATAAAATTATAAAAGGAGGACTAAAAATGATTTGCACAGCAGAAGAATTAAAAATTAAAGTAAACAAAGCGCGACTCATGTCGAGAGCTGAATTGATGGAAAACGAGGACAAGCTTCCTGAGGTGTCATCTTGTTACTGGTGGCTTTCGGACCTTGATGAAAATGATGAAGATTACGTAGCTTATGCAGAGGGCAATTACACCGAAGAGGATATGTATTGCGATAAAACCGACGGTAATACGTATATCAGAGTGGCTCTTGAAATAACATCTGACGGCGTAAAGAATGGCTCTGAATTTGTTTATTGCGGTTACTTATTTACCGTTCTTTCAGATACCCTGGCCATATCAAACAACTTCATAGGTAAATCAAAGTACTATGACGAAGATTTGCTCGATTACATATATACCGATGAAGAAATCACATGTACACTTACCTATACCATTGCAGATATGATATTTTGATAGCTTTTGGTCCAAATTTGTCCTAGTGAATGTTGTATCATATAAATGTAAGCGAACCCGCGAGGTAAGCGCTGAAAACATTTATATTTTGGAGGTAAATTTACTATGGCTAAGACTAAAAAAGGTAACAAGATCGTTTGCGTCGGCGGATATGTTAAGTCTGACGGAACTAAAGTTAAAGGTCATCGCCGCTCCACTCCTCGCTGAGCGGCGACGTAATTCGGCAAAAGAGATTTAAGAAACTATATTACGACAACATTTAAGGTTAAATTTGAAAGGGGTATTCTAAAATGTGGGGAAATACGAAAACTTTTAAAATAGTTTATTACGACAATAATGTAAAGTCCGGCGACAAACGCAGGTCGACTTTTATTGAGGCTTATGACAGAAGCGACGCTATCTATAAGTTTCATCAGGACTACGGGCAGGATTACGTCGTAAGAGATTGCATTGAAATCGGATAAAGAGAAAACGATAGGTAGATCCGTCATTCAATGACGGATCTACGACAAAACCAAGAAGTATTGGATGATTTTGTCCTATAAAGCATGTTATAATATAATCGTAAAATAACATTGGAGGAAAGCAGATATTATGAAAATCACCGTTCTTTTCGGAAGTTTTAATCCGCTTACTAACGCGCATGTCGCAGCGATGAAAAACGCAGTCAAGGCAATCGGCGCCGACCTTGGCTTGTTCGTTGCCGCTAATGGACAGTACCTCAAGAGGAAGACGCTCAAGATAGGCGATCTCTTCTACCTCTCCGAGGACGAGAGAAAAGAGAGCGTCGAGCAGGTTTGCGCCTCTGAGCCTAAGCTTCAGTTCTGGGGTTACGAGCTTGGTGGCATAAATCCCAATCGCTTTAAGACGCTTTGCAAGATTCAGAATCAGTATCCCGATGCCGAGATCTACGAGATCCAAGGGGCTGACAAGGTACGTACGCTCTTGAAATCCGGTTACGGCGAGGAATACGTTGGCAAGTTTCGCTTCGTTGTCTTCGAGAGATACGGCATCGACCTTGAAGCCATATTCCGTGAAAACCCGTTGCTTGATAAGCTTAAAGATTCTTTCGTTATTCTTCCACCGCTTGACGAGATCAGCTCTACAGAAGTTCGCCGTCGCTTCTATGCGGGCGAGGACTTTTCCGATCTTGTGCCGCCGGCGGTTGTTGAGATCGTGAGCAAGCACAAGCCCTCGGATTTCAGCATCTCATTTAAGGAGCGTATGAAGGTCATGATGTCAAGCGGCAGGTTTGGCCGTCAGAACGCCCGCAAAGAGATTTATAAGCTCAACACAGAACTGTTTCACGCATGGCAGAACGGAACCGCCGATATCGACCTCGGCGACCACAAGGCATTCCTTGGCGGCGCGAAGCTCTATAAGAAGCCCTTCGACGTCAGCAATATGGGCGAGGTGTACGAGTCAACTGTAACAGGCTGCGTCAACGCCGACTGCATGGATGTTGCCGAGCAGCTCATCGCACAGGGCTATCATCCCGCAATCCTTAACCTTGCTTCAGCTAAGAGACCTTGCGGTGGTTGGGATGCCGGTATGGGCGCGCAGGAAGAGTCGCTTTGCTTTTCCTCTACTCTCAGTCAGTCGCTGTACCAGTTTGGTGACCCCAATTATAAGAACGCCCCCGATAGCGGTGCCCCCACAAGGGAAATCGCCTATCCGGACGACATCCACTACGGCGGCATTTACTCTCCCGACGTTACATTCTTCAGAAACAACATCTCCAAGTACTACACCCTCAGAGAAGAGTCCTTTAAGTGCGACGTTATCACCGTGGCGGCGCTTTGCTTCAACGGTAAGTCCCACTATGCGGGTATCGATGAGCTTTCGTATCAGGCGGAAGACGGCGGTTTTACCCCCGAGGGCAAGGAGATTATGCTCAGCAAGATCCGCACTATCTTCCGCATGGGTGTGGAGCATGGTAAGGATGCGCTTGTGCTCGGCGCATTTGGCTGCGGTGCTTATGCGCTCCAGCCCTCTGCGGTTGCCCCTTTGTTTCGCGTAGTTATGGAGGAACCTGAGTTCAAGAACAAGTTCAAGCAGCTTGTCTTTGCCATCCTTGAGCGTCCTCGCAGACCGCAGGGGCTTGACGGCAAGTTCGCTCCCTTCTACCGTGAGTTTGGCGCTTATTCGCTAAAATAGTTTGTTAACAGCTGCAAGGATTTTTATCCTTGCAGCAAAATTGTTAAAATTAAAAGCGTTTAGGGATAGATTTGTCCGATAAGATATGGTATAATATAAATAAAATCATGACTATCGAAAGGAAATGAGGTATGAGTTACATCCACAACAATAAAATCAACATCGAAGAAATTATTGAAAAAGCAAATCTTGGAGATGCAGAGTCACAGTATACATTGGGAAGAGCCTATTGTAGCGGCCGTTATGTAGAGCGTGATTATAGTGCGGCAGTTAGATGGTTTGAAAAGTCTGCCGAACAAGGAAATGAAGATGCTATGATTTTTCTTGGAACATGTTATATTCAAGGTTATGGTGTGGAAAAGAACGTGTGGGAAGGCATTAAACTGTGGACTATGGCAGCCGATCGTGACAATAAACAAGCTATGATCAAGCTGGCTTCTTTACATTACAATGGTTCTTATAGCTTTGATGTCAATTATAACGAAGCGTTCAAATGGTACATCAAAGCTGATTGTAAGTCCAGAATTGGTGAATGCTATCTCTATGGCCGTGGAGTTGAGCAGGACTATAAAATGGCTGTAAAATACTTTATTGAGGCAGATGACAGAGATATGCTTGGTGAGTGCTATCTTCACGGCTGGGGGGTAGAGAAAAATGTTAAAAAAACGGTTGAACTTTGGGAAAGCATATCGGAGCATACGAATCATACCATAAATGACAAGCTTTGGCATCTTTACCTTGATGGTAACTTTATAGATCCTGATTATGAGAAGGCCTTTCGGCTATTGAATAACGAAGCGTTTAGAGAAGACGGTGATCCGGAAGGTGGTGATTATGAGGCGCGCTACGAGTTGGCCCGTTGTTATTATGAAGGTAAGGGTGTCAAAAAAGACACGAAGCTCGCCCTTAAACTATATAGATCAACCATTGAACTCTTTTACAGATATGACGGATCAGCTTCCATTTCAGAGGAACCGGATTGTATTCTAAACACTCGTAGAATTCTCGTGAAGCACGGTTATAAAAGTGAAATCAATAAAATTAAGAAAGCGGCTGAAGCCGGTGATGCCAAAGCCGCGGAAATTCTGGAAGAGGCTGGAATTGAATTTATCGCGCCTCAGCAATCAACTCCTATTTCGACTGAGCTTACAGTTGAACCGATATTAAAGGCAGCTCCGAAACGTGAAGCTCCTATTGATATTGCCGTTGGAGAAACTGTTATTCACAAGATTTTCGGAGAGGGTATTGTTCGCAAATCCGAAAATGGATATATTATTGTTGCATTTGCTTGCGGAGAAAAGAAATTTTTGAATCCCGAAGCTTTTTACAACGGTTTTTTTAGTCGCGACGTCTGATTTCTCAATAAAAAACAAGCCTTACGGTTTATGAAGCTTATTGCCATTCTCAAAACGCATATTATGAGGAAATCGGCTACCGAATGCGCAGAGATTGAGCTATCAATGTCCGTAAATTAGTACACGAAGTGTGTTATAATAAGTTAGCCAAGTAATAAAGGACGATTTTATCTTTTAAACCATATTATAATCTAAATGTACTAAAACAAAAAAGGAAATTGTAAAAATGATCGACGAAAAAAGACTTGAAACAACACCCGTTCAGCATATCCGCAATCTTATTGAGAGCATCAAAGACGGTAAGCTGAGCGTTACGTATTATGATCCGATTGAGCCCTCGTACACCAGAAGCTATGACGTGTCATGCTCGGCGGTGGATGCCGATGAATTCGTTTCGAAATATGAGGCTCTTACAAATGCCCTTGAAGCGATTGGAAAAGCGCGCGAAAAGCTCAATTCCGGAGCCGGTGCAGAAGACGTGCTTACGCCCGAGCAGATTGATGTTTGGAATACATACGTATGTGATTTTAAGGAGAACTTTGATGCGGGCGAATATAAGCTTGACGAGCTTTACATAAGACGGGAGGACGGAGACGAGCTCAGCGAAGAGGAGCATGAAGTTCTCGAGCGTCACTACGAGTGGTTTGAAACACAGTGCTTAAAGCGTTTGCCTAAAAAGGCGTATTCTCCGATGCTTCTTGTGAATAAAGCTCAGAGATATGAATATTTCATCAGTCAGAATGCGCCAAAAACCGTGATTGACGAAGAAGGACGTTGCCTTGCCGAAGAGCTGATTCTCTATTATGCAGCAAAATAAAACCCTTGTTTGAGAATAATGCAAACAAAAATCATATTAAGGAGTTTAAAATGGATACGCATCTTCTTAACGGGAAAAGTACAGAAGATTTATTTGCCGATACAGAATACACGTGGGATCTGACAGAAGATTCAGAGGCGGAACTCTCTGGCGAGAAATTTAATTATCATTTCATTTTCGGAAATGAAAAAATCGTGTTCATCAAAGCCGGCGCAGGTGGATCTTCACGAGGATATAAGGATAAATATATTAAGATGGCAGAGCGGATCCACGAGAGAATCGGCGCTACTGTAATCTGCGCTTCCAATCCTATAGATCCGATATGTGATGCTCCTGATGCTGAAGAAATTCGTTGGGCAGTAAACAAAATGGGACTTGCGAGCTTTGAGCTATATCTTCTGGGCGTCTCAGATGGCGCCTATTTAAATCTTAATTTAGCAAGCCAATTTCCTGAAACGGTAAAATGGATCGGTATAAACGCCTCTTTTGTTGAAATATCTGATCTGGAAGAAAAATTGAAGACGTTGCCAAATGTATTCAAGCTTATGATTTACGGTACGCGAGATGACAATTTCAATGAGGTCGTACCTGAACTCAGCGAAATGAGTTGTGACAATTTCACTTTGAAATTCGTCGAAGGTGCAGACCATAGCTTCAAGGATATGCTTGAGGAATTTGTTTCACTATCTGATTTTGTATAAAACAGTAAAACTGTAAAAGATGCGTATTTCGACTTATAATAACGTGGGGGAATATGAGTTTTGATGCAGTTTCTAAATTGCGCATCGACTGAACGAGAAATGCGTTTGCAGTGTGATTGAGATTGTGTCGGGGCTGCAATGTCCTATATACAAAGCTTGTTGAAAGGATAAAAAATGAATATCGTAATTGACAATGACGTTTGGTGCGAGCTTGAGGTTGAGGGCTGCGTTTGCAAATATAAATTCTTACTACCTAACATTCCCATTGGAGTCGGCGTTTAACATGAAGGTGTCGTACGAGCGCAAGACCACGCCGGTTATTTCGAGGAAAGAAAAGGTAGAGCCCAAGGATTTCCTCAAGTTCTTCCGAGAATTCCGAAAGGCGTATAACGAGAACTATTCCTTGTTCTATATGTTCACCGTAAGCGCCAAGGAGTGGTATGACGGATTTTGCATTGAAGGAGCTGATTGCTGATATGAGAAATTTTGAAGATCTTAAAAGAGTGTCGATGATGGTAATGGCCCTGTTATTGCTTTTAAAAAAGAGGACGAGGTAAGTTTCGAAGATATTGAGGATGATGCCGAGTATTTCAAGGTTGCAGCAACTTACAAAAATCTCTTTAATCAACAAAAGGAAGACAAAGAAATGACCTTCGGAGAAATGGAACAAAAGTTAATCGAGGAATGCACGAAAGATCCCATTGATTTAGATAAAATTAAAACGCTTATCGATAATGGAGCTGACATTAATGCTTGTGGGGGAAAATGGAATACACCATTGAACAGAGAGATTGTAAATTATTACGCATGTAGAGGTGAAAAGTTTGAAAATCGGAGTTTGTCAAATTTCGCGCAAGTGATGGAGCTGCTTATCAACAGAGGAATGCTGTTGAATCCTAAGCCGGGTGACAGCCACGGATTTTTGTTGCCGGATTTGCAATTTTTGCCTCCGGAGAAAATCTGTATTGATACATATAAAATGCTATTGGAAAAAGGTAATCCTTCATTTGAAGACCTGGACTACGCATTGTATTGCTATGTATGCAATATGCATAGTACGGATGATGATTACGATTTTTACTCTTGGAAAAAACCGAAGATGTACAAGAAAAAAGATTGTCTAAATTACTTTCTGGAAATGACATATTGGACTTGTGCATATAAGGTAAAGCTGTATCCTGAAAAATGCGCTGAGGCTTTGCTTGCTTTTGATTGGTTTAATCGAGAAAAATACACAGTGAAGCTGAAAAGAGGACGTCAAACGTCGCGAGTTGTTATTGAAGACGATGAAACCCAACAGAGCGCCATAATTTATAGCTACACAGAAGATGATTGATTTTGAGTAAAACGAAGGAGATACAATAATGAGCGAATTTGATAATCTGAAAAAGAAGGTAGAGGAAGGCGAGGTCGCCACAATAACATTGTTTTTAGATGATGAT
>JAZRGJ010000104.1:0-7164 GCA_045644125.1 Eubacteriales bacterium
ATAAGAACCTTCATTATATATATAATTATAGCGTTTGCGCTTCGCTTGATGGGCAAAAGACAAATCGGAGAGCTTGAGGTGAGCGAGCTTGTTTCAACTCTTCTTATTTCGGAAATTGCCGCTCTGCCGATTGCAGACCCCGATATTCCTTTATTAAACGCTCTTATACCCGTATTATTTATTTTTTCTCTTGAAATAATAATTTCTTCCCTCAAAAACAAATCGGAAGCTTTCAAAAAAATAGTTGAGGGCGAGCCTATATTTCTGATATGCAAGGGTATGATTTCCGAAAAGGCCCTTCACGACAACAGATTATCCGTAAACGAGCTTCTTTGCGAGGCTCGACTTCAAGGAATCGGAGATATTTCGGAAATTTATTATGCCATTCTTGAGCAAAACGGGCAGATTTCATTTCTGAAAAGAGGCAAAGACGAGAGCATCTCAATTCCGCTTATCATAGACGGAGAGATAAAGGAAGAGGGACTTTTGCAAACCGGATTCACGAAAAAGCGTTTATTAAAAGAAATAAAGGAGCGATCCCTTTCCCCCGAAAAAATTTTTCTTATGACTTCCAATGAAGAAAAAGAGCTTAACATATATATAAAGGAAGAATTTAAAAAATGATAGTTAAAATTTCATATATCGTACTAATCGCGCTTCTTATAGCCGTGATTCTCAACTCCGTTTACGTTACTCGCTTTGCGGACACGCTTTACTCTATTTCGTCGAAAGAGAGCGGCGACGATATTGAATCTTATAAATCGGCATTTGAAAGAATTGAAAACATATATGACAAAAATGAAATTTTCGTTAGCCTCACCGTCAGCCACGAGGATTTGACGTCCATAAAAGATTCGCTTGCCGAAATAAGCGGCGCGCTTCTTGCAAATGACAAAAACAGCGTTATAATAGCAAAAAGCCGCCTCGAAAGCGCACTTTTGCACCTCGGACAGCTCTCTGCTTTCAATATTGAAAGTATTTTTTAACGGAATTCGCTCATATCGTCGCAATAAGCCGTTTCTCTTACTATGCTGTAATATTCCTTGAGAAGATTTCCGGAAGAAAGTACACCGCAATACTTTTTCAAAGCTTTTACGACGTATTCCGGGTTCAAGAAGCACGACTGGTCTGCCGAAAGGCAGCATCTGATAATTATCTCACCGTTGCTGAAAACCGCATCCGCGCTTTTTATAAGGGGCGCAATATTCGCAGTTTTGGTTGCTTCACCCGGTTTGGTTTTCTTTTCAATTTCTATATTATCGGATTTTAAAAGCTCCTCGCATTTAAGAGCAAGCGACTCGTCGGCGTCCTCGCTGACGATAGAAATCGTATAAGTGAACCATTTAAGGTCAGTAAGCTTTGTTTCGGGGTAATAAGCCTCGACGACCTGCATTTCGTTCGTTAGATTTTTATTAAGCGCCGCCATAACTTCAGGCTCGGGAACACGCTCGGTCAATCTTAAATCCATATATTCGGATTTACTTTCGGTTCCTATCGATAAAGGCGCTGCAAAAACCATTTTCGGCTTTGGATTAAAGCCCTCCGTGTACCATAACGGCAACTTTGAGCGAACGATAATTTTATGCATCGTTCTCACAAGGTCAAGGTGGGATATGTACTGCAAGCCACCCTCCTTGCGAAACTTTATTCGCACGGTTACATGAGAATTGTTTACTTGCACCATCTCGTTTTACCTCCAAGCTTATTAGCGCCGCAAGCCGAGCACTGCTCCGAGCAAGCCGGGGTGGTTTTTTCGAGATACGCCTTTTCTCTTTCACGAAGCAAGAAGCTTTTCGTAACTCCCGCATCGATTATATCCCAAGGAAGAATCTCGTCAAGTCCGAATCCGCGAGTGGTATAAAACGCAGGATCTACGCCGGCTTTATCAAAGGCGCGCATCCAACGCTCGTAGTCAAAGTATTCGTCCCACGCATCGAAAATCGCACCGTCCTCAACGGCGTACGCAATGGCTTTGGCAAGCTTTCTGTCACCTCTTGCAAGAACGGCTTCAATGAACGAAACCTTTGCATCGTGGTACGTATATCTGATTCTTTTATCGGTTATGGAAGCCTTAAGATGCTCTTGCTTTTTGATAAGAGTTTCATAACTGTCCTGCTTTTCCCATTGGAAAGGCGTGAAAGGCTTCGGAACGAAGCACGATACGCTAATCGTTACACCGACGCCGCCTTTGGGACGCTCAGGCTTCGGGAGCAGATAATACTCGTCTATAACCTTTTTACCGAGCGCCGCAATTCCCTCTATATCCTCGAGAGTTTCGGTCGGCAAGCCATTCATAAAATAAAGCTTAACGCTTGATTTTCCACCGCGGAAAGCAATTCTTACAGCTCTTGCAAGGTCTTCTTCGCTGACGTTTTTGTTTATTACGTCACGAAGCCTTTGAGTTCCCGCTTCGGGCGCAAAAGTCAATCCGCCGGTTCTCACGGACGAAATTTTTTTCATCAGCTCCTCGGAGAAGCTGTCAAGTCTTAACGAAGGAAGCGAGAGGCTTACGTGCGCATCATCCGTCCACTCAAGGAGCTTATCGGTAAGCTCAGGCAAGCGAGAGTAGTCGCTTATCGAAAGAGAGATAAGCGAAATTTCTTCATATCCCGAATTCTCGTAGAGGCATTTTGCCGCGCGACAGAGAGTTTCGGGGCTTTTTTCTCTTATAGGGCGATAAACCATTCCCGCCTGGCAAAAACGGCAACCGCGAATACAACCGCGATAAACCTCAAGAACTATGCGGTCATGCACGGTTTCAACGTACGGCATAACGAGCTTTTCGGGATATTCTACGGTATCAAGATCTGAAATTATACGTTTTTTTATTTTGGTCGGGATTTCGGGGTAAAGAGGCTTATATTCCTTTATAGTTCCGTCCGTATTATAGCTGACGTCATAAAGCGACGGAATATACACGCCCTCAATTTGAGCGGCGGCTCTTAAAAAGCCTTTGCGAGTATAAGTTCCCTCTTCTTTCATTTTTATATACAAATGCGATATTTCGAGAAGAACCTCTTCGCCCTCGCCAACGTTTATAAGGTCGAAAAAGTCAGCTACGGGCTCGGAATTGTATACGCAAGGGCCGCCTCCGATGATTATCGGGGCATCTTCCGCTCTGTCCTTTGAAAAGATCGGTATTCCCGAAAGTTTAAGCATAACGAGAGCCGTCGTATAACAGAGCTCGTATTGCAAGGAAAATCCAACGAGGTCAAACTTTGAAAGCTCGTCGCCCGTTTCCATCGAGGTAAGCGGAATAGAATATTCCTCCATTTTCTCCTTCATATCTGTCCAAGGAGCGTAAAATCTTTCACAGAAAATATCCTTATCCTTATTAAGCACGTCGTAAAGTATTCTGACGCCGAGGTTTGACATTCCTATTTCGTAAGTATCGGGAAAGCAGAAAGCAAAGCGACATTTAACCGTCGCCTTGTCTTTCATATAACTATTATACTCACCGCCTATGTATCTGCCCGGTTTTTCAACGGACTTAAGAACGGATGAGAGATTTTTATTTTGCATTTTTTGTTTTTTCCTTTTTCTTTTTGGGAAGCCTGAAAGAGCTTCTCGTTAAAGCGTAAAGAGCTACGCACCAAGCGAGCTGCCATGCCGAAAGAAGCGCCGAGGGAAGCAAAGAAAGCATTCCGCCAACCGAAATCAATGCGCCGAGCGACAAGCCGACTATCATTGCGCTTCGTTCCGTAACTTTTATTCTTGAATTGAATTTTGCATAGCGGCGAGCCAAAAGCACAAGGTTAACAAGATTACCCTTGTCGCCGTTACAAACCATTCCGGCGCTAAGCTTCGGAGGAGCAAAATCACGCACGGGGGTTGTGTCTTTTTTAAGTATACGCACGGTGCTGGTGCCGGCGGTGAGCTTTTTCATAAGGTCGTTCGTGAGGTTCGGATCACGGGTATAGACGAGCGGAACGATTTTCTCTTCACCGAGAGTTGGCAAAAGCATGGTAAATTCTTCGGAAAATCTGTATCTTACGTAAAATTTAGCGTAAATTTCACCGTTTTCCGCAGCATACATAACCGTCGTGGCATCGAAGCTCTTTTTACCGTCGTCCTCGTCGCCGGGCGGGGTTACGCCCTCGGAAATCATAAAGTCATAGCTTCCCGCCATTACTTTTTTGCCGTCGATTTCGCCGATAAGACCGTTCTCTTTTATTATTATGCCGTTTGCCGGGGCGCATTTTTTATCAAGAGATTCCGAGAAAATTTCGTCAAGAGGGCCGCCGACCGTCATAAACAAAGCCGACATCTGTCTTAACGCTTTCGTTAAGTCCTCGTTACTGCGATAAAGTCGTATTCTCTGTATATTAACGTCCTCGCTTGAGAAAATTTCCACGTCCTCAAAGCAAATAACGTCAATTCCCGCATAGTCGTAATAAGCGGCTTCTCCGATAAGGGCGCCGTTTTCAAGGGCGGCTTCTTCCGAGGCAAAATAATGCGGAAGCTTACGCACGAGAACCGTAAACGCAGGCACTGAGAGAAGATACGTCAGAGCAAAAGCGGTTATTGCGGATATAAATCCCGGCGCAAGAAAATAAACTGCGAAAGATATAACGAACGAAACGCCGAGTGGAAGCAAGGTCATAAGAAGCACGTGAGAAAGCTTTTCCGACGAGCTTCTCGTTCTTCTGAAGAAATCAGCGACGAAAGAGGTTTTAAATACCCTTGCCGTTCTGGATTTATATTCCTCTATAACTCCGTCGAGAGCGAAGTTCTCGCTATCGAGAACTCGGGTGTATTTATTATCGACGATTTTCTTCTCGCCGCTTTCCGATATATGCTTAAAGCTCACGAAGTCCGCTTTTGTTCTTAAATAAGACGACGCTACGACGGACAAGGTAAGAATTGCAAAAAGAATACCGAAAAGCGAATATTTTTCGGGCGTTTTAACTATCAGAGCCAAAGAATACGCAAGATATACGGCGAATGCGGGTATCAAAAACAGCTCCGTTGTCACTCTTTTCGCCAATAAATTCTTTAATCCTCTTATAATTTCCGGAAGCGCAAGCAAGAATATGCAAGCAACAAACTGAATATCGATTATCGCAAGGGCGTTTGGCATGGCGATGATATTAAACGCTTTCATAAGATCAACGCCGAAAAGATAAAGGTTTTCGAATATGATAAGTATAACGCTCAAGGCAAGAGCTACTGAAAATCTTACCTTTTGGCTCAAAAGCGAGTCTAAAAAGCCGTCTTTAACTCTATCGCTCTTATGATGCGCTGTAAACTCGGATTTTTCATTTCCGCCGAGCGCATCTCCTACCTCCGTTATACTCTCCCGCTTTGCCACGGCCACCGGCACGTATCGCTCGGGAATTTTCTTCGGAAGCGGATTTTCTATATCGACCGCCGTATTCGTTTCCGTTTTAACTTCGACAATCTCGGGAGCTGGCTCCGTTTTTTCTGGAGTCTCGTCAACGGGCGCGTCGGAAGCTTCGACATCTTCCGGCTTTTCCTCCTGAGGCTTCACCTCTTCGGGAACAGGCTCTTGTTTGGGGGCGGGATTTTGCGAATCCTTATCAGCATCGTCAAACTTAAAAAGAGTGCTGGTTTCGGTTATTATCTCGCCCTCGGGCTTAAGGTTAACGATTTTAGCATCGTTTTCCTTGCCCTCGTCTATTTCGGCGGTAGCATCGGCGCCGTCACTTGATATAAGCAAAGGAGATTCGAGCTCGTCCACGGCTTCGGAACCGTAGCCTATGCGGCTATACTTACCCGTTGCATCCGTGAATCTCGGCATATAAGTCGTTTGAAAGCGGAATACGTCAGAGCTTTCGCTCTCCTCTTTTTCGGCAATATCGAATATCGAAGAAACCGCATCGTCTTCCTTGGTTTCCTCCTCGGGACTTTCAACGGTTTCCGTCGTTTTATTTTCCTCGGGGGGCGTTATTTCGCTTCCGATTTCAAATTCAACGTCACTACCGCGGAACTTTGGGGGAGCTTCGCTTGATTTGTTATTCAACTGTCTGAGAATCGCTTCAATGTCTTTGTTGTTTTCTTCCAAATCACTTACCTCCGTTCTGTTTCTTTTGCTTTGCAATTTCAGCAAAAAGAACCGCGCCGGCGCAGGACACGTTCATAGAATTTACGTTTCCGTACAATGGAATTGACACTATAAAATCGCATTTTTCACGCACGAGCCTTGATATTCCGAAGCCCTCGCTTCCGAGAACAAGACAGACTGAGCCGGAAAAATCCGTTGAATAATATTCTTTACCGCCCATATCGGCGCCGTACACCCAAAATCCGCGCTCTTTAAGCTCGTCAATCGTTTGAGAAAGGTTGGTTACCTTTGCAACTCGCATATGCTCGACAGCTCCTGCGGAAGCTTTAGAAACCACGGGAGTCAAACCGACCGCGCGGCGTTTTGGAATTATAACTCCGTGCGCGCCGCAACATTCGGCGCTTCTTATTATCGCGCCGAGATTATGCGGATCTTCAACTCCGTCAAGAAGTATAAGGAAAGGCTTTTCGCCCTTTTCCTCGGCATAAGCCAAAATTTCATCAACGCTCGAATAATTATGCTCCGATGCAACGGCAATAATTCCCTGATGGTTAACACCTTTGGACATTGCGTCAAGTCTTGCTTTTTCAAGCTCGGATACGGGAATTTTGCGTTCACGAGCCATTGCGACAAGCACTTTGAGCGAGCCCTCGCGCTCGCCGCGCTGAACATATATTTTTTCTATATCTCGCTCACCCGAAAGAAGCTCTTTAACGGCATTTCTTCCGACCGAAAGGCACTCGTCGTTTTCAACGCTTTGCTCGTTGATGCGCTCCGATTTATCTTTGAAATTCTTCGTGCTTTTAACGTAATTTTTCATAGCCATACGCCTTTTTCAACTTAATTTAGTATTAGTATAACATATTATTTTAGTTTTGTATATATTATTTTATATTATTTTCTAAAAAATAAAGAAAAAAGTCGCCTAAACTCAAATTTGAGCGGCGACTTTTTATCTTTGCTTAAGGTTAATTATGCCTGTTCAGCTCTTTTAGCTGCAAAGCATTCGCTGCAGTATACAGCCTTACCTTCGGTGGGCTTGAAGGGAACCTGGCACTCCTTACCGCACTCTCCGCAAACGGCTGCGAACATTTCTCTCGCACCCTTCTGCGCGTTCTTTCTTGCGGCACGGCAGTCTT
>JAZRGJ010000105.1:0-3390 GCA_045644125.1 Eubacteriales bacterium
TATACGGAATTAAGAAGCACGCAGTCGGCAAAGGCGTTATTACCGATGCTTACCACGGATTCCGGCAGTCTGATTTCCTTAAGGGATTCGCAATCGTAAAACGCATCGGCGCCGATAAAGGAGTAGCTTTTGCCGAAATTAACCTCGGTGAGCGCCTTTGAGCCCATGCAAAGCCCCTCCGCAACGCCCTCGGTTGAAGCGGAGTAATTTATTTTCTTTAAAGAATCGCATTGCAAGAAAACACATTCGCCAAGCTCGGTTACCGTTTCGGGAACGGTAATTTCCGTTATGCCGGATAAATGGAATGCATAATCGCCGATTTTGCCGACGCTTTTCGGGAAGGTAAACGTTTTAAGGGATTTCGTCAGAAAAAATGCGTAAGCGCCGATTTCGGATACGCCATTTTCGATTTCAACGAAAGAAAGCTTATCGCACTCGGCAAACATAAAGCTCGGCAAAGCGCCGACGCTTGCGGGCACGAAGCAATATTCAAGACCGTAGCAATCGAGGAAAAGATTGGCGCCAAGCTTCGTTACCGTACCGGGCAAGCGCACGCTTTTCAGGGTTTCGCAATGCTCAAACGCATTGCTTCCTATCGAATGAACGGAAGATGATGCAAAATCTATCTTTTCAAGGAAATTAGCTTGATAAAATGCATACGAGGATATTTCAGAAACGCTTGACGAAAGGGTGATGCCAACGGCATCTCTGCAATAAGCAAAAGCCGAGGAAATGAATTTAACACCTTCGGGAAGCGTAATATCAACGCCGAGAATTCTTTCGACTTTAGCTCCGCCAACGTTGACAAGGCCTCGTACGACTTTGGCGTAATCGGTGTCCAAAAGAGTTCCCGTTGCGTCTGTTTTGGGATTGTATTTTAACAAAACTCCGTCGCCGACGATGGCAAACTCGTCTTTAATTTCGGAGTAAAATTTCGTTCCCGAAAAAGCGAGGCCGCCGATTTTTTGAACGCTTGACGGTATATTCACGCTCGAAAGATTGTCGCACAAATAAAAGGCGTAATCTTCGATTTCAAGAAGCCCCTCGGGAAGCGTAACGGAGTTTAGCGTCACGCAGTTTGAAAATGCGAAATCGGAAACGGTTTTAACGTAGCTTGGCGCAGTAAAGCTTACGCATCCGCTCTTAGCGGGCAAAACTATTACCAGAGAGCGAGCCTTATCAATCAATGCTCCCGAAAAAACTTCAAAGCACGGGTTATTTGGTGATACGGCTACCGACTCGAGTGACGAAAGGCCGATAAGGGCGCCATCGCCAATTTCGGAAAGCATACTGCCAAAGGAAATCGCCGTAAGGCTTTTGCAAGCGTAAAACGCTTCTTTTCCGATTTTCGTGACACCGTCGCCAAGCGATACGGATTTGAGATTTGCGCAGGAATTGAAAGCGGAATCTCCTATCACGGAAACGCTTTCGGATAAGGTGACGCTTTCAAGCGCATCGCAAGCGCGGAAAAGATACGCAGGAATTTCCGCAACGGACGAAACGTTTGCCGACTTTAAAGCGATGCAATTCGCAAAAGCTCCCTCGCCGAGTGAAATCAAGCTCTCGGGGAAAGAAAAGCTTGAAAGAGCCGTACATTCAAGGAATGCGTAGTTCCCCACCGATTCAATCTTTGCATCCGTTACGACGGACGTAAGATTTCTTGAACCCGCAAAGGCGTAGTCACCGATTCGTTTCACGAAACTGCCGAGCGTTATCTTAGTTGCGTTATTCGAGCGAAACGCTCCTTCTCCGATAGAAGAAACGATTTTACTTTTGATAACGTCGGGAACTATTATCTCTTTATCCGAGCCTCTGTACGAAATGATTTCAACGGATCCGTCCTGAAGAACGGAATAATCAAATTTATCGTATGAAAAGACTGTCTTTTCCTCGGGTGTGATTTCAGCGGGCTTTCTTACTATCAAAACGATAGCAACAACGGCGCCGATCAAAGCAACTAACACCGCAATGAGGATTGCAAGCTTTTTCTTCGTCATCTATACCAACCTAAATATTTAATAATTAACTCTATAAATTATACACGAATTAAAAAGTTTTGTCAATGCAAAAAGCAAATTTGCCGCCTTAAAAAGAGAAATTTGACAAATGTTTAGAAAAATGCGGGCGTTTTTCATGAAAAGTGAATAAAGGCTTTTCCGAAAGCGCAAAATATCCCTAACATGAAAGGAGTGGTAAAATGAAGAAAAGAATGAAAAAAATTATAGCCGCAGCGCTTGCTTTGACAACGCTCGGCGCAGCTTTCGCAATAAGCGCGGCGGCAAATTTCGGAGCGGGAGTTGAGGTGATGGCGAAGTCGGAAAACCTTATCAAAACGGGGCTTTTCGGCAAAAAGATAGTTTTCTCGGATACGGATTTCAAGCAGGGCCTCGCAATCACAAACTTTGATTCAATCACCGTGACGAAAATACCGCCTCAGTCCGAGGGCAGCTTACTTTTAGCGGGAAGAAGAGTTTCCGAGGGGATGAAGATAAGACGGAAAAACATCGGCGCGCTCGTTTTCATTCCGGCAGACAAGGGAGTTAAAGAAAGTAAATTTTACTTTACAATTTCTCCGTATGCCGATCAAAACGAGATAGAATTCACTGTCAAATTCACGGACAAAATCAATTACGAGCCGGAGCTTGAAGACGCAAGCCAGGCTTCCATCTTGACTCAAAGAGATATTACGATATACGGAAAAATGAGCGCAAGCGACAAGGAGGGCGATGACATCAGCTATATGGTAGTTGCCTATCCAAAGCACGGCACGATTGAAATTTTAGAGGGTGAAAACGGCAAATTTCGTTACACGCCCCTCAAGGGATACGTTGGAGATGATGAATTTTCCTACGTTGCAAGAGATGAGTGGGGCAATTTTTCCACCCTTGGAAAAATCACCGTCAGCGTTTCCGAAAGACTTTCCGAAATTGAATTCCGCGACATGAAAGACAGCGAAAGCTACAATGCCGCCGTTGCGCTCTCCGCAATGGGAATTATGGAGGGAAAAACCGTCGGCGACGGGGTTTACTTCATGCCTAAAGAAACGGTAACGAAAGCGGAATTCGTTACGATGCTTATGAAAACGCTGGGAATCAAAGCTAACGCCCAAATGAGGGAAACTTATTTTGACGATAACGACGATATTCCCGTCGGTTTAATTCATTACGTCGCAACGGCGCAAAAGCTCGGTATCATAAACGGAGAATTTAAAAACGGAAAGCTTTTATTCAATCCCAACGAAAGCATATCGACTTACGAAGCGGCGGGCATCATAAGACGTGCCCTCGGTGATAAAATCGACGTTGACGCTCCGGGGAATCTAAACTCCGAGCTTCCGATTTACGCAAGAGAGGACGCATACGTATTGTGCTCCGTCGGAATATTCGATAC
>JAZRGJ010000106.1:0-3096 GCA_045644125.1 Eubacteriales bacterium
TTTCAAGTCATCTATGAAATTAGTCGCATCTGCATAGCTGCCGCATTTGTAAACGCCGATGATTTTAAATTCGCCGGATGTGACAAAGGCGTTGATACCTTCATATATCGAATAAGATTCCATGACTATTCCGTATTCCGAGAAAGAATCTTCGAGAATTTCTCCGGTTGTGAAAGAAACCGTGTAGCCTTTGTTTTCAAGTATTTCTTTTATTTCGTCTAAGCTTGAGAATACTTCTTCGGGCTCGAGGAATACGGGAGGCTTGCCTTCGGGCAATTCGACTAAATCCATTCCCATAGCAACGTTAACGGGGGGAATATCGCCGATAAAAACGAACTGATATTTAGCGGATGCGACAACGCCGTCGATGCCGATATTAGCGTCGGATAAAAGCTTTTTTGCATTTGACGAAGAGGAGCATTGAATGATGATTGCTTCTCCGTATTTACCGCTGGTATGTAACGCCTTTTTCACATTGTAGGATTTTAAATCCAAGTCGAGAGTCGGGAAAAAACTTTCAATATCGGAGATGCTTATTTCATTTGTTACAAAGTCGTATTTGCTAAGATTTTTCTTAATATCGGATATTGTTAACTCATCTTTGTCTTTCTTTGAGCTTTTCGAGTCGCAAGATGCGAAAGTGAGAATTGCTATCGAAAGCATGAGAATGAGCGCAAATATTTTTTTCATCGTTATTCTCCGTTCCTCATTTAATTATCGATTATTTCCTCAAACATTTCGAGTGTAGCTTCGGGAAGCTTGGTGGGGAAGTAAACGATTTCGTATCTTACTGTCATAGAGTCGCGGCGGTCGCTAGCGCTAGAATAATAATAGTTAATCAAATTTCCGTTTTTGTCGTAAACGTATTCTTCCTCGGCGGAATACCAATTGGAAACGTAGCTTTCTTTGATTAACTGTCCTTTTTTATCGTAGGTGTATTGCGTGGTTGAGCTGCCGCTTGAGTCTTTACGAATTTCTGTGACAAGGTTTCCCTTGTTGTCATAGGTGTATATATATTCGTAAGGATTGCTGGGATCAATGTATTTCATTTCAATCAGATT
This sequence comes from Eubacteriales bacterium, assembly GCA_045644125.1. Classification (GTDB taxonomy): domain Bacteria; phylum Bacillota; class Clostridia; order Oscillospirales; family CAG-272; genus UBA1740. Next base: position 1,062 of record JAZRGJ010000106.1, read on the forward strand.
GCCATCATCGTCATAAACGTTTTTGTATCTACGAATTGTTGTCGTGCCATAGCTTGTGTCTACGACTACCGTTACGTTTCCATGGCTGTCATACGTGGTTTCGGAGGAGTTGCGGTTGCCGTAAGAGTCGACGTATTGCATATGAATCACGTTTCCGTCTTTATCGTAGGAGTATTCGTATACTCCGCCGGAGGAGTTTACCTTCGTGCAATTGCCGTTTTTATCATATTCGTAATAAGTGATGTTATGGCTTCCGTGAGAGCTTGTGTAAAGCTCTTGCGTGCAGTTGCCGTTTTTGTCGTAGGTATATTCATACGTGTAGAAGTCGCCATCGCTTTCACGGTAAACTTCTTTTGTGATGTTGCCCTTTTTATCGTAGCTTATTTCCGCGGTTTCGGTGAAATCGTCATATTCAAAAACGATCTTTGAGGGAAGAGCGTTTTTGCCAAGCGTTACTTTTGTGCGCACTGGGTCGTCGTGGCTGTAATTGCAGTCAACGTCGACGGGAATATAAAAGAATTTTTCGAGGTATTCCTCGGCATCCTTATAATCGCCAAGCTCTTCGAAAAGCTCGTATGCTTCCTCGTAATCACCGTCGTCAAGAAGCTCAAGCGCCGCGTTATACGTTGACTTTTTACAAGATGCAAGCGTGAGGGTGAGGGTGAGAATAAGAGTCAAGAAAACTAAAATTTTTTTCATTTTGCCGCTCCTTAAATAGATTTTAAATAAAAATGAAATAATGCTTAAAATAATTGTATCACAAAGTTTTTTATTTGTAAAGGCTTTGCTTAACTTAAAGCTTCTTCCGCCTTTCTTTAAAAGTAAAGCGAGCCGTGATTTCGGCCCGCTTTTTGCTGTCGATATTTCGGTCTACGACAGGCTTTAGAATTATTTCATTGCATCTTTAATTGCGGATTTGTCGCCAAAGAATACGTATGCGCCCTTTTTGTCAACCTTGTATCCGATGTCATTCTTCTTGAATGCTTTTTCAAGGTCTTTAACGAGCTTGCCGCTCTTAAACATGCCGCATTTAATGATAATTACAGTGTCACCGTCTTCGCTTTCGGCTTCGATAGTGTCTTTAACCTTGTAATCGTCAATGTCAAGCTTAAGCGTTTTCAAAAAGGCCTTAACTTCTTTTTCTTTAACGCTGTCAACTTCGTAGTCCTCATCCTCGAGCTTATCTTCGAATTTTGAGATGTTTGCGCAAGAAGCGAGTACGAATACGCTCATGCAAAGCAAGAGCATAAGTGCGATAATCTTTTTCATTTTGTTACTCCTCACAGTTTCAGTGGTTATTATGATAAATAAAAAAATGCGACTTTTGAAGCAAATGCACCGAAAACCGAGCTTCAATCGTCAACTGGAAATTTTATACTATAATGCATAAAATTAACATGTGTTCATTATATCACAAAGTTTCGCATTTGTAAAGGGATTTTGTCGAATTTCTTTTTTTATTCCCCGAAAATGAACGAAGCGTTGGTAAAAGTCAACTTTCAAGCAAAAGAAAGGCGAGCCGAATCGGGCTCGCCATAACTTAGATAAATTATTCGGAAACTTCTTCTTCGATTTCCGTTATTGCGTCTAAAATTGCGGATTTATGGCCAACGAAAACGAATTTTCCGTTTGCTTCGAAGCTAATGCCGCTATATCCAAGCTTCGTGAAAGCATCCTCTATATCCTTGCGAAGCTCTGAGGCGTTCGTGCCGGATGCACATTCAACGACGGTGAGTGAATTTCCAAGCTCGGAATTCATAGCAGTCAACATCTCTCTTACCTTGTAATTTTCGGGATAAAGGTTTAAATCGCTAAACATATTCTCGATTTCTTCCGTGTCGCTTATGCGCTCGTATTCGTACGAGCGGCCATCAAGGTTTTGGAGGATATTTGACATAGTCAAAGCGTCTTCTTCGGAGCTGCCGTTAATTGCCACTTCGATAGTTTCTTCTTCTCCTGCCAAAACGAGCTTGCCAACGGTTCTTATGCTATCGGCGGATTCGCCGCGCGCTTCAAGCACGCTTATAAGGTAATG
>JAZRGJ010000107.1:0-3424 GCA_045644125.1 Eubacteriales bacterium
ATAAGGAATGAACGTTTCCTTTCCTATTTCCACAGCTTTATCGGGGCGGAATGTCGGAAGAACTTTTGTTGAAAAACTGCGAAGCGCTTCGTGATATTCAAGCGTATCAATGGGATCGTCCGTCGTGCAGATAACCTCAACGCCCGAGCGCTTTATAAGCTCTTGCGCGCGGAATTCGTCCTTTGCCAAGCACTCGTTACAAGCGTCCCAGATTCTCTTTGCGCTTTCTTCCGTAAGCACCTCGTCGATGCCGAAATATCTCTTAAGCTCAAGGTGAGTCCAATGATAAATCGGGTTTCCGATAAGATAAGGCATAGTTCTTGCAAACGCAAGGAATTTCTCGTATTCGTCAGCGCCGCCCGTGATATATTCCTCGTCGATTCCGTTCGTTCTCATCTGGCGCCACTTGTAATGGTCACCGCCGAGAAAGAGGTCGTAGGCATTTTTAAACTTATAGTTTTCCGCAATCATTTTAGGTGAAAGGTGACAGTGATAGTCAATAATCGGAAGATCCTTTACCATAGCGTAAAGCTTTTCTGCGGTTTTTGTTTTGAGCATAAAATTATCGTTAATAAAATTCATAACGTAACTCCGTCCTTAAAAATTGAAATTTCGCGGTAGCCGTATTTTTCATTTTTGGTTTCCTCACCCTCGGCCACTCTAATTATATACTCAAAGAGCTCGTCTGTCAAGGGATTTCCGAGAAGTGTTGGGCTTGCGTCAAAGTCTATCCAACCCGACTTTTTCTCGGCAAGATTTTTGTTCGTGGAAATTTTCACCGTAGGAACCGCGCTGCCGACGGGAGTTCCTCTTCCCGTCGTGAAAAGAATGACGTGAACGCCTGCCGCCATAAGATTCGTGATAGCAACTATGTCGTTTCCGGGGCCGTTAAGAAGCGAGAGTCCCGCTTTTCTTAAAGTATCGCCGTAATCAAGCACGTCAACTACCTTTGAAAGACCGCCCTTTTGAATACAGCCGAGCGATTTTTCTTCAAGCGTCGTAATTCCGCCCTTTTTGTTTCCGGGCGAGGGGTTTTCGTATATAACCTGATTGTGTCTTGAATAATAGTCCTTAAAATCGTTTATAAGCTTAACGGTTTTTTCAAAAACCTCACGGCTCTCGCATCTTTGCATAAGAAGATGCTCAGCGCCGAACATTTCGGGAACTTCGGTGAGAACGGTTGATGCGCCCAAAGCCGACATCTTATCGGAGAGTCTGCCGACGAGGGGATTTGCGCTGATGCCGCTGTAGCCGTCGCTTCCGCCGCACTTAAGTCCTATCCTGAGCTTTGATACGGGAACGGGAACTCTTTCAAAAGTATCGGCGTAGCGCTGAAGCTCCTCAACGATTTTTACGCCCTCGGCAAAGTCGTCCTCAACGTCTTGCGCATTAAGGAATTTAACACGCCTATCGTCGTACTCGCCAAGCGCCTTTTTGAAAACCTCAATATTATTGTTCTCACAGCCGAGGCCGAGAACGAGAACTCCCGCCGCATTCGGATGATTTACCATACCGCGAAGAATTTTCTGCGTTATTTCCTGATCCTCGCCAAGCTGCGAGCAACCGAAAGGATGAGGGAAAGCAAATGCGCCCGTTGCCGCCGCAATTCGCTCCGAAAGCTTGTTGACGCAGCCGACGGTGTTTACAATCCAAACGTCATTTCTGATACCGACGTCTCCGTTTTCACGAACGTACGCCATAAAGCTGCGGTTCGCATCCTCTTCGGGTATATCGAAAAACACGGGCTCGTAGCTATATTCAAGATTTCCCGAAAGATTCGTTTTCACGTTATGAGTATGCACGTGCTCGCCCTTTTTTATGTCCGAGGTGGCGTGGCCTATCGGGTTTCCGTATTTGATTATGTTTTCGCCGCATTTTATATCGCGCGCGGCATACTTGTGTCCATCGTCGAGATTGACCTCAACGTTGTCAAGCTTATTTATTAACATACTTCTCTACCTCACTCGCAAGGAAATCAAGCTTTTCGCCCCAAAGGCCCTCGTTCGAAAGTATTTCGGCAACGCTCGCCTCTTTCATAAAAGAGCATACCTCGGGAGCATCGTTCGTCATATCGGTTCTATAGAAATCTATGAGCTTTGCAAAAGAGAAAATAAGCGTTTCGGGCATCTTATTGAATCTCTTTATATACTCGAGAATCGAGGGAAGAACTCTTACCTTGAATTTGCTTACGGAGTTAAGAGCAATTGAGGAAAGATAGTGCTTTATGTAAGGGTTTTCAAATCTCTCTATAACGCCCTTCGCATAAGCTTCAAGCTCTTCACGGGGCAAGTCGAGAGTAGGAATAATTTCGTCAAAGACGCATTTTTCAATATGAGAGCGCATTTTCGAATCAAGAACGCAGCTTCTTACCGTATCAAAGCCCGAAAGAAGCGCATAAGGAACGAGCGACGTGTGCGCTCCGTTAAGTATTCTTACCTTTCTCGTTCTGTACATTTCAAGCTTGTCGCCCGTTACGATTACGTTGAGATTTGCGGAAGCGAAAGGAAGCTCTTTTTCCAAATCGTGATCAGTTTCAATTACCCAAAGATGAAAATACTCGGAGGTGTTGAGCATTTTATCGGACTCTTTAAGAGGATTTTCCTCATCCTTCGGGTAGCCGGTGTTTATTCTGTCAACGAGGGTGTTCGTGAAAACGTTCTCTTCATTTACGAATTTTTCGAAATCCTCGCCGAGCGACCAGAGCTTTGCATACTGAAGAATACATTTTTTAAGCGCGTCGCCGTTTCTGTCTATGAGCTCGCAGGGGAGAAAAACGAAGCCGGGAAGCTTAAGCTTAAATCTCTCGTAGAGCAAGCGAGTAAGTTTTGCGGGGAAAGTTTTCTGGGGAGCGTCGTCAAATTTATCGTCAGCGGAAAACTCAATTCCCGACTCGGTCGTGTTAGATACGACGAATCTGAAATCGGGATTTTCGGCAAGCGCAAGATATTCTTCAAAATTGCCGTAAGGCTTTACGCAACGTGAAATAACGTCGATTCTCTCTTCTTCTACGCCCTCAACGCCTCTTATAAGGTGAGTATAAACGCAGTTCTGCTCGGACAAAAGGTCGCACAAGCCCTGCTCAATCGGCTGAACGACAACTACGCTGCCGTTAAAAGAACCGTTATTATTCATTTTCTGAAGCATCCAGTCAACGAAGCCGCGGAGGAAGCCGCCCTCACCGAACTGAATTACCTTTTCCGGTCTTACCGTCTTTTTAAAATCCATAAAAGCACCTCTTAATATTTTATTACGATTATATTTTACAACAAAAAGAGGCGCTTTTCCTTAAATAATTTGACGAAGTTTTATTACAGTTCTTATATTTTTTGACTTCTGTCAATTTTTTTTGGTTATTTGAGGTATTTTTAGCAAAAATACAAAATTTCTTGATTTTTTTGATTTTATATGTTAGAATATTTTCAAG
>JAZRGJ010000108.1:0-4088 GCA_045644125.1 Eubacteriales bacterium
TTGCTCTCGTAAAAATTGATACGAGAAGCTTTCCGTATGAAATAATAGTTAGCGATGCCGAGTATGCCGCAAGGGATATTCCATCCGATACGGCTTATCCTCGCAGCTTTTCAAAGCCTTATTTTTATGAAACGCTCCCGAGTGGAGAATATCCCGGAAAAAGCAAGGGAAGAAAACAGTTTAACTCGCCTTGCTATATTCACAGAGAATAGTATTTACTTTTGATTTTATTTGTGCTAAAATAAGGAAAAAGGAGGGGATGATCGTGAATTACAAAACAGTTTTTTCAAAGAGAAAGACGATTAGTCTCTCGGTTAAAAACGGTGAATTGATAGTAAGAGCTCCGTTTGGAACAAAAGAAAAAAGAATCCTCGAACTTTTGAAAAAGCACGAGGCGTGGATTGAAAAGCATTTGGCGCGAAGCATTGAAAATATGCAGAAGTTTCCAAGCCTTGATGAAACTGAAATCAAAGCTTTAAAAAAAGCGGCAAAAGAATATTTTAGATATAAAATAGAAGAATATTCCAGAATTATGGGTTTAAAATACGGCAGAATGACGATAACCTCAGCAAAGACAAGGTTTGGCTCGTGTTCTTCTTCTAAAAACATTTGCTTTTCATATAGGCTTATGCTCTATCCCGAAGCGGCTCGGGAGTACGTTGTTGTTCACGAGCTTTGCCACTTGGTTCATATGAATCATTCTTCGGCATTTTATAATTTACTTTCAAAATATCTTCCGGATTACAAAGAAAGAAAGCGCCTCTTAAAATAAGCGGCGCTTTAAATTATTCTTTTATATGTGAAATCAGTTTTTCTCCCGAATATTGAAGCTTTAACGAGAAAAACTCGGATTCTTCTTCAAGTAGCTTGAAAAATATTTTATCGCCCTCCCATATTGGCAGATCGTAAATTTCGTGCTTCGCAACCCAAATAAGCTCACCCTCGTCGCATATATGCTCAATTTTATCAGAGTCGGTCTTTGCTGTAAAAAGGTGCATATATTCAGTGCCGTATTCGTCAGAAACGAAAGTCACTATTCCTCGATATGAGAGCGCAAGATTTGCAATTCCGGTTTCTTCGAGTATTTCACGTCGCGCGCAATCATAAGGGCTTTCGCCGGCCTCGAATTTTCCGCCAACGCCGATCCATTTATCAAGGTTTTCGTCGTTTTTCTTTTTAGTTCGGTGAAGCATTAAGTATCTTCCGTTGTTCTCAATATAGCAAAGCGTTGTATTTTTCATAAAAATCCTCGTGTTTTGATAATTCATTTTATCACAAATCGCTTAACTTTTCAATATATTTATTTTATTTTAATATTTCTATTGACTTTTTAGAAAAACTGCGTATAATAGTTAAGTGGTTAACTATTAACCGCTAAACTAATTTGAGGTGCGTATGGAAGAAAAATTTTTGCAAGCTATGCGAAAAATGATTAAAATTCAGAAAACGCATAGAGCTTTCATTGATTCAAAGGTATCTGCATTCGGTATTCACACAACTCAACACAGAGTTTTGATGTACGTGGCAAGAAAAGGGAATCTCTTATCTCAAAAGGAGCTGGCGCTCCATCTTGAAATAACTCCCGCAGCGGTAACGCAAATTTTGCAAAAGCTTGAGCTTGACGGATATATCGAAAGAACGCTCGGCGCTGATAACCGATTCAATGAAATAAGAATTACCAATTTAGGTAAGGATATAGTTAATAAAACCAAAAAGATTTTCTCGGACGTAGATAAATCGTTATTCAAGGATTTCTCCGAGAGTGAAATGGATGCTTTTATAAGCTTCCTTGAACGAATTTATGAAAATGCAGAAAGGGAAACAGAAAATGAAAAGATGGCTTAAGTACGCAGCGCCTTATAAAAAATCCTTTATTCTCGGGCCGCTCGGTATGATTGTTGAGGTAATAGGTGAAATGTTTATGCCGCTTCTGCTCGCATTGATAATTAACCATGCGACAGAGGGGATGTTAACGGTTCCCGAGAGCATACTTATTTCGCTCCTTCTTATAGGAATAGTTGCGTTTATGATGACGGGCGGTATTTTCGGCGCATACTTCGGAGCCAAAGCTTCGGTTAATTTTGCGGCGGATTTGAGAAAAGATATCTATTCAAAGGTGCAAAAATATTCTTTTGCAAATATAGATAAATTTTCAACCAGCTCTCTCGTTACGAGAATGACAAACGACGTAACCCAGCTTCAAAATTTCATTAATATGCTTTTGAGAATGGCTCTTCGCTCTCCCGGAATGCTTATCGGCGGAATTATCATGGCAATAGCGTTGAAACCCTCGCTTTCTTTAACGCTTGCCGTTACGATTCCTTTAATGCTTCTCATTTTATTTATGCTTATCCGTATGGGATTTCCGCGCTTCCAGTTAATGCAAAAGAAAATCGATAAGCTCAATTCCACAGTGCGTGAAAACGTAACTAACGTAAGAGTTGTTAAATCCTTTGTTCGTGAGGAGTACGAAATAGATAAATTTGAATCGGATAACGCCGATTTGAAGAAAACCGGAATGAACGCAATCAAAGTGATGATATATATGGGCCCTGTAATGAATCTTTTCATGTATATCACTGTTATTGCGGTAATTTGGATAGGTCATTTTATAGTTCTTGACGAAGCTAATATGTTTAACGCAATCGGCGAGCACGTAGGAATGAAAGTCGGTGACCTCAGCGCGTTTATAACGTACACGACGCAGATTCTTTCATCTCTTATGATGGTAACGTTCCTTTTAATGAATTCCTCTCGCGCTATGGCTTCCGCAAGAAGAATATGCGAGGTTCTTGACGAAAAGCTTGACCTTGACGATTCTTCCGCAAAATATCCCGGAAAAAAGATTGAAAAAGGCGATGTTGAATTTAAAAACGTAGTATATCGCTATTTCAAGAACAGCGAAGAGAGCGTTCTTGAAAACATTAACGTAAAAATCCCCTCGGGCGCAACGGTTGGTATTATCGGCTCTACCGGTTGCGGAAAAACTACCTTGATTTCTATGATACCTCGCCTTTACGACGTTGACGAGGGTGAGGTTTTGGTTGACGGAGTTAACGTTAAAGACTATTCTTTGGTAAATCTTCGTGACGGTATAGGCATAGTTTTACAAAAAAATCTTCTGTTCTCCGGCTCAATTGCGGAAAACTTGCGTTGGGGCGACGAAAATGCTACTGACGAAGAGGTTAAAATTGCCGCAACTCACGCCGCGGCAGATAAATTCGTTTCTACTTTCAAAGACGGCTACGATACGCTTCTTGACAAGGGCGGCGCAAATGTATCCGGTGGACAAAAGCAAAGACTTTGTATCGCCAGAGCTCTGCTTAAAAAGCCTAAAATACTTATCCTTGACGACTCCACCAGCGCCGTAGATACGGCAACGGAAAGCCAGATACGCGCAGCGCTTAAAAACGATTTGCCCGATTGCACTAAGATTATTATAGCGCAGCGTATTTCTTCCGTTAAAGATGCGGATAGCATTATCGTTATGAATGACGGCGTTATAACCGGAATAGGAACTCACGCAGAGCTTCTTGAAAGCAACGCCGAGTATAGCGAGATTTATTATTCACAAATGGATAAAAAGGAGGCGTAAACAATGGCAAGAACTTTACAAGAACTTCAAAAACAATATAATCACGCCTCCCACGGACACTCCCTCCGCGGAGTCGGACCGGGACACAGAGGTCCCGGTATGGGAAGAGCAGGGGGAAAACCCAAAAATCTCGGCACTACCGTAAAAAGACTTCTCGGATACGTTGGAAAATATAAGTTCAGGCTTATGCTCGTGTTCGTTTGCATGATTTTAACGACGTTGGCGTCTCTTACCGGCGGTTATCTTATCGTTCCTATCATTAACAGAATAACCATTGCAGTAGATCCCGGCGCAGAACTGAATCCCAGCGCAATAGCAGCTGCAGCGGATAAAGTTATCGCCGCATTTGCCGATACGAAGCTCGTATCAAGCCTTATGGCTAATACGGCGCTTGAAGTAACCGTTTACGTGTTTGCCGCGCTTGTGATTCTGGCATCCGTATATTTGATTTCATCATTTGGAAGCTATTTGCAATCTCGCCTTATGGTATCCG
>JAZRGJ010000109.1:0-2280 GCA_045644125.1 Eubacteriales bacterium
AGACGATAACGGAATGCTTTTCTTCCTTTTCACCCGTGAAAGCGCTGAAAACATTTTCCACAGTCTTCTGTTTTCGCTCCCTTCGTTTATCGCAATCGCTGCATTTTTAGTCGTCGGCATCACTTACAAAATATACGACTCGTATAAGATTCGCTTGCTTTCCGAATCCCATGAAACCGTCGCAACGTTTATACCAAGCAAATTCCTTGCCGCAACTTACGTTATTTTTGCAATACTCGCGCTTTTTTCATCAACGGGCACCGACGTATTTGCTCTTACGATTTTGAACGTGAAAAACGTTCTTTTGACGGTATTTGCTTATTTCGGATTTAAAATCCTTTATTCAATTTTAAGAGTAACGCGCGGCACGCTTTTTGCCATCATTATAATGGTGTTGGCTTTCGTCGTTTTCGCTTCAACTGCTGTAACGCTTTTGTCATTTATCGGCGTTTTCTTTTCATTTGCTTCATCCGAGCGTATCAGAGAAAACTAAACTTTAAATTGCAACTCATTTTGAAAGGTTGTTTTTATGTCATTAAATTCTAACAAATCTTCAAAAAAACGAATACCTTTTGCTTCAAGATATGAAGTAGGCTTCGCAATAGCTTTGGCTTGCTTGAACCTTTTCATTCTTGCGGTGCTTTGCGAGATTTTCACTCTCGTACCCAAAGCGCTTTTGGCTATCCCGATTGCGCTCCTATACCTTGGCGAGATTGCCATTCTCGGTTATTTCAGAGTTTCCTCGCTAACCTCGCTTCCCGAAATGAATATACACGAGCTTCTTTCGGAAGACGGAAGTATTATCATAAAGAACTCTGTTTCTCCGATAATTGCCATAGATTCTATCGGCACTGTGCTTTGGTATAACGATTCTATGCGCTCAATCTTGCCTAAAGACGCAAATCTTGTCGGCGATAACGTTGAGAGAATTTTCAAAGATTCTCTTAAAATTGAAAATTTCGGCAAAACGCCTCTTTCACTCGGCGAAAGAATTTACAACGTAGAGGGATTTACCGTTTCCGAAAAAGGACAAGGCCTTTACGTTGCTATGCTCACGGATATAACCGAGCTTAGCCTTTCGGAGAAAAGATATAACGACGAGCGTGTCGCCGTTGCTTATATTGCTATTGACAACATTGAGGATATTCTTCAATACGTGCACGAAAAATTCCGCGAGGCAGTTTCGGTAGTTGACGATAAGCTCAAGGAATGGGCGGCATCCGTTAACGGCATCATTAAGCCTTACGATAACGATAAATACATTATGTTCTTTGATTCCGAGAAGCTTGACAGATGTATTGAAAACAGATTCGCGATTCTTGACGATATAAGAGATACAAGAGTTGGCGATAGCGTTTCCATCACCGTTTCAATCGGCGTATCGAGAATCAAAGGCTCGCTTCACGACCGTGAAACAGCTGCAAGAGAAGCGATAGATATGGCGCTCCAACGCGGCGGCGACCAGGTAGCTTATAAAACGGAAAACTCGATAGAGTATTACGGCGGTAGAACGAAATCCGTCTATAAGCGCTCTAACGTGCGTTCAAGAACATTTACGAGCCAACTCAGCGCTATGATCGCAAGAGCTGACAACGTAATAATAATGGGACACAGATACGGCGACTTCGACTCATTCGGAGCTTCCGTAGGTATTGCAAGGCTTTGTATGCTTTGCGGAGTCAAAACCAACATCGGAATCGATTTGCGTGATAAAAACCTTGAAGAATCGATTAAAATACTTGCGAAAACAGAAATGTATTCACAGATTTTCGTTGACAACGCTGAAGCGCTTGACCTTGTCGGCCCTGACACGTTGATTATACTCGTTGACCACAACACGCTTGAAAGAGCTCAATTCCAAGACGTAGCGAAAAGCGTGGCAAACGTTGTTATTATAGACCATCACAGAAAAATCGAAGCTATGCCGGACGTAGTCAAGCTCTCGTACATTGAGCCCTCCGCTTCCAGCGCTTGCGAGCTCGTTACGGAAATGCTTGAAAATGCCGTCAGCTCACAAAACCTTTTGAGAGAAGCGGCAGATATGCTCCTTGCAGGTATACTTCTCGACACAAAACAGTTTACGAGAAACACCGGCACAAGAACCTTTGGCGCGGCGCAGTATCTTCGTGGCGCAGGAGCAAGCCCCACAAGCGTTTACAATCTTTTCAAAGCTTCGGCAGACGATCTTTCAAAAGAAGCGCGCTTCCACACCTCAATCACTACCTACCACGGAAATATCGCTATTTCTGCGTGTGACGGCGAAACCGATAACAGCTATAG
>JAZRGJ010000110.1:0-7633 GCA_045644125.1 Eubacteriales bacterium
GGCAGGAATCAAGTCGTATTCCGAGCTTGAAGCCTTTATGAGAGCGAGAATCGATTATTTCGACAAGCACGGCTGTAAGCTTTCCGACCATGCGCTTGAATACGTTCCTTATGCCGAGGGTGACGCAGAAGCGGCGTTCAACAAGAGAATGGCAGGGGAAGAGCTTACAGAGTATGAAATCGACAGCTTCAAAACCGCAGTTCTTAAAATCTGCGCAGAAGAATACACTAAGCGCTCGTGGGCTATGCAGCTCCACATAGGCGCTCTTCGTAACAACAACAGACGTATGTACGAAAAGCTCGGCGCAGACGTTGGATTTGACTCTATAAACGACCTTGCGATAGCTGAAAAGCTTTCCGCCTTTCTCAATTCTCTTGAATACGCTGACGTTCTTCCGAAAACTATACTTTATACCCTTAACCCCAAGGATAACTACGTTCTCGGAACTATGCTCGGCAACTTCCAGAAAGCGCCCACCGCAGGTAAAATCCAGTTCGGCTCAGGTTGGTGGTTCAACGACCAGCGTGACGGCATGGAAGCGCAGATGCAGGCGCTCGCTAACCTCGGAATGCTTTCTCGCTTCGTAGGAATGCTTACCGACTCAAGAAGCTTCGTTTCCTATACCCGCCACGAATATTTCAGAAGAATTATGTGCAATCTTATCGGAAAATGGGTTGAGGACGGAGAGTATCCCGAAGATTATGCAACGCTTGAAAAGATAGTTTCGGGCATTGCTTACCACAACGCAAAGAACTATTTCGGATTTTGATTTATATTAGAAGAGAGGCGAAAGCCTCTCTTCTGAATTATCGGCACTGACACGTATCCGTGTCAAATTTTAATGCATTTTTGCAAATAAATATTTACAGAAAGGCCCTTTATGTACGACGAGCTTACAGAGGTTGATATAAAAAGGATGGAAGAGGAGATTGCCTATAGATCAGGCCCTCTTGCAATGGAGCTTGGAGCGGAGCTTAAAAGGACGCGCGAATTCGGCGACCTTTCCGAAAACGCCGAATATAAAGAAGCTAAACGGGCAAAGAGAAAAAACGAGAGCCGTATCAGATATTTGAACAATATGATAAGGACGGCGAAAATAATCGAAATCAAGGAAACGGGCGGCGTATCACTCTTTGATAAGGTGACTGTTTTTAACGAAAAGGCAGGGGCTGAAAAAACCGTACAGATAGTAACGACCTTAAGGCAAAACGCTCTTCTCGGATTCGTGAGCAAGGAATCTCCGCTCGGCAAGGCGCTGATGGGCAAAAAAGAGGGAGAAAGAGTCCTCGTCGAAGTCAGCGACACTATGAAGTATTACGTCAAGGTGCTCAAAATTGAAAAGGGCGAGGACAATACGGAGCTTCCGATAAGCGAATACTGAGTTAAAATATTAAATTTACGCGCATACTCTTGACAATATTATTTATGAGTGTTATAATAAAGCATATACTTTAAATCGGAGGTAGACCGAAATGAAACGTATCGAAACAATCGAAACCCGTAACCTTTGCGAAAGCGCAAAGAATGGCGGATGCGGCGAATGCCAGACTTCCTGCCAGTCCGCTTGCAAGACCAGTTGCGGAATTGCTAACCAGCAGTGCGAGAACAAGGAAAGCAAGTAATTCTGTTTTGATAGTAGGGATGGCGCAAATCTTGGCGGCATCCCTCTTTTCTCGTAATTTGATTTTTTGAATTTTTTGGAGATTTTATGGTACATCAGTATAAGCTTCTCGGCTTAAATATAGTTCTTGATATAGCATCCGGCGCCGTGCACGTAGTTGACGACGTTGCTTATGACGTAATAGCGCTTTTTGAAAAGGAAACGAAGGACGGCGTTATTAAGACGCTTAAGGAAAAATATAAAGACGTCAGCGAGGATGAGATTTCCGAATGTTACGACGACGTTTTATCACTTCGTGACAGCGGAAAGCTTTTTGCGCCCGATAGCTTTGAGGCTATGGCGGGCAAGCTTAAGGAAAAGAGCGCAGGCGTTATTAAGGCGCTTTGTATTCACATTGCTCACACTTGCAATCTTAACTGCTCGTATTGCTTTGCAAGTCAGGGTAAATATCACGGCGGCAGAGCCGTAATGAGCTACGAGGTCGGCAAAAGAGCGCTTGATTTCCTCGTTGAAAATTCTGGCGCGCGCCACAATCTTGAGGTTGACTTTTTCGGCGGCGAGCCTCTTATGAATTTTGACGTTGTTAAAAAGCTCGTTGAATACGCAAGAAGCATTGAGAAAAAATATAATAAAAACTTCCGCTTCACTCTCACCACGAACGGCGTTCTTATTGATGACGACGTTATTGATTTTGCAAACCGTGAGATGAGCAACGTCGTTTTGAGCCTTGACGGAAGAAAAGAGGTTCACGACAGATACCGAGTTGATTACGCAGGCAACGGAAGCTACGATAAAATCGTGCCGAAATTCCAAAAGCTCGTAGAGTCACGCGGCGGTAAAAACTACTACATGCGTGGCACGTTTACTCACCTTAACCCCGATTTTTTGGAGGATATTAAGGTGATGCTTGACCTTGGCTTTAAGGAAATAAGCATGGAGCCCGTAGTTTCAGCGCCGGGCGACCTCGCAGAGCTTACGGCTGAAGATATGCCGATAGTTTTCGAGCAATACGAGAAGCTTGCGGAGCTTATGCAAGTTAAAAGACGCGAGGGTGATCCCTTTACGTTCTATCACTATATGATAGACCTCACAGGCGGCCCGTGTATTTATAAAAGAATTTCCGGCTGCGGCTCGGGAACGGAATACATGGCGGTAACACCCTGGGGCGACCTTTATCCTTGCCATCAGTTCGTCGGTGAAGAGAAATTCAAGCTTGGCGATATTTACGAGGGCGTTACCAACAAAGAAATGCAGGGCGAGTTTGCCGCTTGCAACGTTTACGCAAGGGAAGAATGTCGTGATTGCTGGGCAAGGCTTTATTGCTCGGGCGGTTGCGCCGCAAACGCATATCACGCAACGGGCTCTGTAAGAGGCGTTTACAAATACGGCTGTGAGCTTTTCAAGAAGAGAATGGAGTGCGCGATAGCTCTCGCAGTTTCCGAAAAGCTCGACGGTAAAAAGCAATGAGAACTCCGATATTCGATTTTCTTTGCGAATATAAAGAAAAGAATGTGAAAAGATTTCATATGCCGGGACATAAGGGCGAGGGAAATCTTTTTGCTGAGGAATACGATATAACGGAAATAAACGGCGCTGACAGCCTTTTCGATGCTTCCGGCGTTATTTTCGAGAGTGAGAAGATAGCTTCCGACATTTTCGGCGCAGACAGCTTTTATTCCACGGAGGGCTCGTCGCTCTCGATAAGAACAATGCTTTATCTTGCCACGCTTTATGCAAAGGAATGTGGCAGAAAGCCTTTAGTTCTTGCCGCAAGAAATGCGCATAAAAGCTTTATTTCGGCGGCGGCTCTTATTGATTTTGATATAGAGTGGATTTATCCCGACAAGGCGTCGTCTTATCTTTCGTCAAGCATTGATAAAGAGTGGCTTCGTTTGCGCTTCGCCTCGGGAAAAGATGCTCCGACAGCGCTTTATATAACCTCGCCGGATTATCTTGGCAACAGAGAGGATATAAAGGAGCTTGCAGATATATGCCATGAAAACGGAGCACTTCTTCTCGTTGATAACGCGCACGGAGCGTATCTTAAATTTTTAGAGCCATCGCTCCATCCCATCGACCTTGGCGCCGATATTGCGTGCGATTCCGCTCATAAAACTTTACACGCCCTCACGGGTAGCGCATATTTGCATCTTTCAAAAAGGCTTCCTCAAAGCTTCAAAGAGAGGGCGAAGCTCGGAATGGGGCTTTTCGCTTCAACCAGCCCATCGTATCTTATTCTCGCCTCGCTTGATAAGCTGAATGAAAGGCTTTATGGCTACAAGGCATCTCTTTCCTCGTTTTTGGGAAAGGTTGAAAGAATCAAAACCGAGCTTATAAAGCTTGGCTACAGCTTTACGGGCGACGAGGCGCTCAAATTAACGTTTTTAGCGAAAAAATACGGCTTTTACGGCTTTGAGCTTGCCGAAAAGCTTATGGAAAAGAATATATATCCCGAGTTTTACGACCGTGATTTTTTGGTTTTGATGCTCACTCCCGATAATTCCGACGAGTCGCTCGATTATCTTTTGACTGCGCTATCGTCGATTGAAAAAAGGGATGAAATAAAAGAAGAAAATCCGAAATTTTTCAAACCCCTGCGCAAGATTTCTCCCCGCGAGGCTATTTTTTCACCCTTTGAGAAAGTGGCGGCAAAGGAAGCCTTGGGCAGAGTCCTGGCAGAGCCCGGCGTTTTCTGTCCTCCGGCGGTCCCGATTTTAGTGCCCGGCGAGCTTATAGACGAAAATGCGTTAAGCGTGTTTGAATATTACGGAATAGACGAGCTTCCCGTTTTAAAAGAGGTTTAAGATGGAAATTAAAAAAGGAAAATACAAGCATTTTAAAGGTAACGTTTACGAAGTCGTAGCTATCGGAAAGCACTCGGAAACGCTTGATGATATGGTTGTATACCGCTCGGTAAAGAATGAAAACGACGTATGGATACGCCCGCTTTCAATGTGGGAGGAAAGCGTTGTTTTCGAAGGGAAAACGGTATCGCGCTTCACGTATATTGAAGAATAAAGGAGATTTTATGAAATATTATCTTGGAATTGACGTTGGCGGCACTTTCGTAAAAGGCGCATTGGTGACTGAAAACGGAGAAATTCTGAATAAAGGAAAAATTCCCACGGATTCTAAAACCGGCGGAGAAAAAATAATCCGTGACATTGCGGAATTTTGCAAAAATCTCACAGAATCCTACGGGATAAAGCTTTCCGACGTTCAGGGTATCGGAATGGGAATTCCCGGAATCGTTGACGGCGAAACAGGTCTTATTATTTACGTTGCCAATCTCAAATGGCGCAATTTTAAAGGCGCAGAGCTTCTCTCTAGCCTTACCGGTCTTCCCGTTAAGCTTTCAAACGATGCAAATGCGGCGGCTCTCGGTGAAACTAAATTCGGAGCTGGAAAAAAATATAAAAGCACCGTGATGTTGACTCTCGGAACGGGAGTTGGCGGCGGTATAATAATTGACGGAAAGCTTTTTGAGGGTAACATGGGAGCAGGCACGGAGCTTGGTCACAGCGTTATAGTTGCGGGCGGCGAGCCCTGCAACTGCGGAAGACGCGGATGCCTTGAAGCTTACGCTTCCGCAACGGCGCTTATACGTGACACCCGTCGAGCTATGGAGAGAAATCCCAAGTCAAAACTCTGGAGCGTAGGCTCGCTTGACAAGGTTGACGGAAAGCTCGCTTTCGATTACTATGAATCGGATGACGACGCTAAGGCAGTAGTTGACTCTTATATAGAAAAGCTTGCAACGGGTATCGTTAATTTCGCTAACGTATTCCGTCCCGAAGCTGTGATAATAGGCGGCGGCGTTTGCGCTCAGGGCGAAAACTTAAGAGCTCCACTTGAAAAAATACTTAAAGAAGAGCTTTTTGCGAAAGATGAGGGCCCCGGTGTTGATTTGATTATTGCGGAGCTTAAGAATGACGCAGGCTCGCTCGGAGCTGCGGCTCTCGTTATGGACAATTGATTTTGAGGTGGCTTAAATGGCAGAAAAATTAGGCGAATTTTTGGTAGAATTTTTCGGAAATCCGCACTTGACGGTTTTCTTTATCTCGATGATACCTCTTATTGAGCTTAAAGGCGCAATTCCCGTTGGAATGACACCCGCTTTCGGTCTTTCTCTTCTTGAAACCGCAGGAGTTGCCTATCTTGGCTCAACTGTCGTAAGCTTTCTCGTTTTCTTCCTTTTGAAGCCGATTTTTGCGCTTCTCAAAAAAATTAAAATATTCAATCTCATAGTCAGAAAGTGCGAAGGGCTTTTCATTCACAAGGCGGAAGAAATTGCCGCAAAAACGAACGGAAGCGTTGAGCGCACGGCAAAGCGAATAATGATTGTGAGTCTTTTGATTTTCGTTGCCGTTCCTTTCCCCGTAACAGGCGTTTGGACGGGAACTGCCATTGCGGTATTTCTTGGACTTAAATTCCGTGAAGCCGTTCTTCCCTTGGCGCTTGGAAATCTCATCGCAGGCGCTTTGATAACTCTTATGACGTTCCTTTTTAAAGCCTACGTTGACGTGATAATATATTGCCTTTTTGCTTTGGCGATCATCATGCTTATCGTGACTGTAATTAAAATCGCAAAGAGCAAGCCGAGCGAGAAATAAAACAGATCGTATTTAATAATAATCAAACTAAAAGAGCGAAGATACTCGAAATTCCGGTATCTTCGCTCTAAAATTATCCGTATTTAAAAGTCACATGGCGGAAATTCTTTGAATTTCTCTTTTAATACTCCGCTTTGATTTTTTCAACTGTAACTTGTTTTCAGAGCTTGAGCAGGAGATAAAATAAAATATGCCGATACGGAAATAAATCCGTATCGGCTTTCTCTTAGATAGCTGTATTAAAATTACACAAAAGCGCCGTATCAATACAAATTCACAAGCGGCTTAACGAAGCCTGTCGGATCTTGTGAAGAAATGTCGCAGGCGATGATTTTGTTTCTGTGTACTATAAGATTTATAAAAACCGGAACTCCCTCGTCGCCCCATTTTTCCACTTCATACGTGTACCGTGTCACCTTTTTGTTCTTGTATTTCGTAATATCAAGACCTTGCGATTTTTGAATTTCGTTGTAGGAGAGCATGATTCTGTCAAAATTTTCGGGAACGGAAAAGCTGACCGTTTCGACGGGCTCGCCCGAAACTCCCGAAACGAATTTTGATATAAACTCAAGCCTATCTTCGTTGGTTTTTATTCTTGAAAAGTCAACCTCGGTTGCGGCCGTGGCAGCCGTAGCTTCGTTTCTTGCAAAAAATATTATTCCAAGCAGCGCCGCAACAGTAAGGATGATTACCGCAAAAAAGCGCAAGGTTGATGCGCGTATTGAATATATAAACATAAAATCCTCCGTATGCTTTTTGTAAATCATACGCAAACGGAGACTTTAATATTACTCTCCGAAAAAGAAAAAGCTACCGCATTTGCGGTAGCTTTTTCGTCCTTTATGCCGGAAGGGTTAGTTGTTGCAGCAGCAACAGAACACAATAACTATTGCAAGGATTATAATCCAAGTGCAGTTATCGTCGAAAAGATGGCATAAGCAATTGTTATTCATATATGTTGCCTCCGGGAGTATTTTGCGATTTTTCATCGCTAATACTATAATATGTCGGAGTCAAAAATTGGTGCTTAAAATTTGAAAACGGCTTTCCCGTCCTGAAGCGCAAGCTTTCCATCAAAGCTTTTTCCATTTTTTGAGATAAATCCGCGCATTTTCGCGGTTTCGCCGGTGGCAAGAAGTCTTGCAACCTCGTTTATCGGTATGGTTTTCTTGCAAATCGTAAGACCGAGCCTGAATTCGCATCCGTCCTTATAGCCAATGCAACCGTAGCTCTTGTTTCCTCTTATAACGTTTTTGCCGCAAAGAGGGCATTTTCCTGCAATTTCGCCAAGCTTTCCCGTGTTGACGGGCGAGGGAAGCGGCGCGCTGCCGCCCGACTTGAATATATCGGAAATCTCGCGCTCTGCCATCTTAACGCTATCGTCAACCGTTATCTCGCC
>JAZRGJ010000111.1:0-2360 GCA_045644125.1 Eubacteriales bacterium
GGTGGTCCTTACTATAGCAAGCTCTCGGGGGGAAGTTCGTTATAACGTCGATATAATGAAGTCCACGGAATCCCATTCTCTCTATTTCGGCAAGATTTCTTTCGGTATATTTTACTGTTTTTGAAGGGCAAATATGGAAAGGCTGACCGCCGCCCCAGAAAATCTCGTCGCACGAATAGTCGCCGTCGTGGGTTACTATAAGCGAATTTTCATCCCAGTCGGAAGAAATTTCGTACATTTCCGTACTATTAGTGTGAACGACCATCTGATAGCCGAGCTTCTGTCCGTATTCGCAAAGCTTTATAAGCTCGTCTTCTCCGCCTATCGTTTCTTCTATCGGCATAAGCTGGGGCCATCTGCCGTCGTGTCCTTTAATTTCAACACCAACGAGGCAAACCTCGCATTTTTCGACTCCGCGCGCCTTCATTCCGTCAAGAACATCTTTCGCGCGGGCAAGAGTGCAGCCTACGACAACGGGAGGCTCGTTTTCCTCCGTCTGATGCGCAACGAGCGCAGGCACGGGCTTCCAAGCCAAGCGAATGCGAAGCTCGGGCGCTTCTATTGCGTACTTGATTTCTTCACTCTTCTTTACTTTATCCGAAAGAAGCGGCGGATTTTTTATGCCTCTGTAAAGAGCCGCCATATCGTTATAATCGCTGTCAACGGAGAGATTATGAATCTCTACCTCTATATCCTCGTATTTATTTTTCGCATCAACGAAAAAGCGAGGATAAATATAATAAACCCCATCCTTTACGCCAAGCACGATTTTATATTCGTAAGTCATACCGGTGACTATCGCAAATACGCACTTTTCTTCGGTTTTGAAGCCGAAAACGGGCATAGTGTTACTGTCAGATACGTATTCGTGGTCGCCGATTCTTTCACGGAAGCGGCAAAGGATTGTTCCGCCCTCTTTAGTGCCTCGAGGAGCGAGCATATATCCGTTGCAAACTCCGCTTGTATGAGCGTCATACATAAAATCTATATGGTCGCAATCGTCCGGAATCAAGTCCTTGGAAAGACTCGCTCTCAAAACTTCACCGGAGAGCTCGGTTTTGACGGAAAGAATTTTTTCATCTCCCGATTTAGTTACAATTCTTAAATTCATAAAATCACCTCTTAAATAAAATATCTTGCAATTTTATTATAGCTGTGATATACTTTGTTTACAATGGATTAAAAAGCAATAAAATTGACTTTTTATGCATCTATAAAAAATGGCGGTGAAAACTATGCTGAAATCCTACGGAAATTATATAAGAGAAAAAGGAGAATTTGAATTTACATGCCTTCGCAGCGAAGATATGCAATTTCTTTTCAACAATTTATCGCTTGAGCTAAAAGACCACAACAAAGCGGAAATACGTCCCGGATTCGTAAGCCGCACGCTTGTCAGCAAGGATTTTCAGCACACCATAAATTCCTTGCATTTTCTGATAAAGGGCGAGGCAATACTTGATTTCGCAGGGCAAAAATACGAGCTTCATGAGGGTGACGTTTTCCTTATCGGCAACCACGTTAAATGCACTTGGGAATACACGAAGCCTGCCGAAGAATTAACGCTTTTATTCAACGTTTATATAGGAAATATGGACGATTTATTCACGGGGCTCAAGCGCCCTTTGATTATAAATTCGCAACTTGACAGCGTGAGAGAGGTAAACGCGCTTTTTGCAAAAAACAACGCCGTTTCATTTTTATCTCTGAAGCACATAGTTCTTCACTATCTTACAGAATTTATTTCGCTTTGCCGAATAAACATAGAGCAACATATAAAAACCGTCAAAAAATACAAAGACGTATTTAAATATATTTCAGAAAATCTTTCCGCCACGCTTACCGTCGGCGAGCTGGCAAGAGCTACGAATTATTCCACGGGCTTTTTCACAAAAACGTTTCCGAAAGATAACGGCGTTACCGTTAAGGAATACGTGCACGACAAGCTCATGTCGGAAGCGGAGCAGCTCTTGATATATTCGGATTATTCCATAAAAGAAATATCGGACAGCCTTGGCTTTTGCGAACAAGCATACTTCACACGCTGGTTCAAAAAATACAAGTCGGCAACGCCAAGCGAATACAGAGCAAAAATCCGTCTTACAACCGGAAATCATCCTACACATTATAGCATATAAAAACAAAAATAGCAATAGCAAATTTCGGTGTAAAAAGGAAAAATAATAAAGCTCTCAAAATGAAAAAACGAGCCGCAAGGACTCGTTCGGGGAAGCCGGAGATTCTTTAGCGAAGGGCTTTCCTCGACATAATAAAAAACCGAGACACGAGGACTCGGCGGGGGAAGCCGGGTATTCGCTTTTTGCGAAGGTTTTTCGCCTTGCCCCCGTTCAGCGGGCTAA
>JAZRGJ010000112.1:0-1778 GCA_045644125.1 Eubacteriales bacterium
GCTTTATATAAAAGCCCTCGGTAAAGCTTTTGGAAACGATTTTTATAAGGTTTCGATATCCCGTTTCGTTTTCGCATAACAGAACGAGGTGGGAAAAATCCGAGTCGGCAGAGTACGTTTTGTCAAATCGGGATCGGGGAGAAAGGTATATTTCACAGCCGATGATCGGCTTTATTCCTTCCTTTTTACAGGCATTGTAAAATTCAACTGCACCGTACATAACGCCGTGATCCGTTATTGCTACGGCGGTGTGACCGGCTGATTTTGCGGCGGCGGGGATATCCTTTATCCGACACGCGCCGTCCAAAAGACTGTATTCGGTATGAAGATGAAGATGGGCGAAATCGGACATAAGACTCTCCTTTCGTTAATTTATTTTACCGCAAAAACGAGCAGTTATTTTTCGAAAACTCCCTTTTTTACCGCAATATCAATAAGCTTATTCAGTCTGTGCTGAATTCCCGAGCGGGATATAGGTTCGGGATGAAGGGCTATAAGCTGGTCAAGGGAAGCGAGCGGATTTTCCGCGCGGATATGAGCTGTCAGCTTCAGCTCGTCTGCGAGCTCGTCCAGAAGCTCGGCTTGCTCAAGGGCGCGTATAGCCTCAACCTGCTTTCCTGCTGCGCCGAGAGTTCTTTTTATATTTGATGTATCGCAGTTTTTCTGACGGTTTGCATATATTCTGTATTCAGTGACGATTTTTTGATTTATTAGCTTGAATGATGAAGCAACAGCGCCGATAAAGCTCAGAAAATCCTCGATGCACTCCGCTTTTTTATAGTAAAGCAAAAGCTCGCCGCGGCGCAACGTGCGTTTGGTCGGCATACCTTTTTCTTCAAGCATGAGGGAAAGACGGTCGGCAACCGCTTCGTTTGGCATCACAAGTTCAAGATAGGTCGCGCCCTCGGGCGAGCCTACCCGTCCTGCGGCGAGAAACGCGCCGCTCATAAGATGCTCGGCGCAATGCGGGCATCTGTTGCCCCTTTCGTCGAGTACGGCGTTTCCGTCGATTTCATAAGCGCGGTAACCGAGCGCTGAAATATCGTTTCCAAAGAATTCGTTTTTTTTCTGCGCCTTGGCGTTCCGTTGCTTTAGTCGGGTGGCAAGCTCTTCTGCCCGACGGGAAAAATCATTTTTTCTTTTTCGTGCAAAAAGAGCTACGCCGCAAATAAAAGAGTTGCGACAGCAAGCGCTCTTAGGCTCGTTTTTCAGAAGGGTTTCCTTTATCTCATCGGAAAACCGTTGTTTTTTTTCGTCCATTTTAATAGACCGTACCTTTCGGAAATGGAAAATAGATGCGGTAATTTCAAGAAATTTCGGCGTTTATCCTCTTCCGTTCAATATATCTCTGTGCGTTACGACCGCATTCTCGCCGCGATCCTTGAAATGTGTGGTGAGAGCCTCAGCAATCGCAACCGAGCGGTGCTTTCCGCCCGTACAGCCTATCGCTACGGTAAGCTGGCGTTTGCCTTCCTCTGCGTAAAGAGGAAGCAGATAATCTATAAGCTCGTACAGCTTTTCAAGAAATGCGATGGTCTGCGGAAAGCTCATAACATACTCGCGCACCGGAGCCTCAAGTCCGGTATGGGGGCGAAGCTCGGGTATGTAATGTGGATTAGGGAAGCAGCGGACATCGAAGGTGAGATCGGCTTCCGCTACGTTGCCGTTTTTGAAGCCGAAGGAAATCACGTTTATGAAAAGAGAATGCTTCGACCTTTTTCCGAACAGATTCTGCAGCTGCTCTCTTGTTTGCTGTGTTGAAAGATATGTGGTATCTA
>JAZRGJ010000113.1:0-2749 GCA_045644125.1 Eubacteriales bacterium
ATAAGTATAAGTATAAGTATGGAGTGACGTTATGAAAATAAAAGAAGGCTTTGTTCTTGAAAAGGTTGGCTCGTCGTATCTTGCCGTTGCGGTAGGAGATGCGGCTAAAAGCTTTTCAGGACTTGTAAGAATGAATGAAACGGGCGCTTTTATGTGGAATCTCATAAAAGAAAGCGATAAGAGCGCAGAAGAGCTCGTCACGGCTCTTTCGAAAGAATACGATGCTCCGAGCGAGATTTTAATGAAAGACGTTATCTCGTTTGAAACAAGGCTTCGCGCTGCGGGAATTATTGAATAATGTCGGTTTTTTTTGAAAGCACGATAGAAAAAGAGCTTTTAGAAAAGGGGAGCTTTGCCGCTTGCGCAAAAGGCGAAAGTATGCGCCCCATGCTAAAAGGCGGGCGCGATATGGTAATTGTCGAGCCGATTTCGGAAAAAGTGAAAAAATACGACGTTATTCTCTTTAAGGACGAAAGCTTGCGCTACGTTTTGCACAGAGTAATAAAAATCAAAAACGGCGTTATTATAACCCGTGGAGATAATACGTATTTTACCGAAAAAGTTCAACGGGAAAACGTTCTCGGTATACTCACAAGGTATAACAAAAACGGTAAAAGCTACAGTGTGAATTCACTTTCCTACAAGCTTTATTCTCGCCTGCGTGTGTTTTTTTATCTCCCTCGAAAGCTTTTTATAAAGCTTAAGCACGCCATTTTTTCTGTGGCGCGAAAAATCTTTAAAAAGAGGAAATAATGACTTACGAAGAAAAAATAAAAACGGCGCGTTACCTTGCGCGCGTTTTCTTTGAATATGAAGAGGGGCTCGAAATATCCGAAAAGAGCGAAGATATTACTTGGAGCTGGGTATACGGAATGGCAAAAAGGCACTCCGTTGAGGCTTTGATTTTTGAAGCTTTAAAGGAGAGGGTAAAAGCGGAAGCTCCGGAAGAGCTTTATTCCGACTGGAGCCGTGATACCTCGATTGCGGGCGCAAGGCATATTGCGCAAAAAATGGAATTTGAAAATGTATCCAAGGCTTTTTCGGAAAACGAAATTCCTTTTTTGCCTCTTAAAGGATTCCTTTTAAAAGAATTTTATAAAACGCCCTCGCTCCGTCAAATGACGGATATTGATATATTCGTCGGATGCGAAAATCTTGAAAAAATAAAAGAGCTTTTGGAGAAGCTCGGTTATACATACGATTTTTCTGTTGAAGTGCACGATTCTTTCAAAAAGCTTCCTTTCGTTGAAATCGAATTGCATAAAATTTTGCACCTTGAGCTTCGTGATTATACCATGGAAAAATCTCTTCCCAAGGGCGAAAACAGATTTCACCGCTTGATGACGGATGAAGATTTTATCATATTCTTATTGCATCACGCAAAGAAGCACGACGAAACGGGCGGCGCCGGAATACGCACGCTCTTTGATTTCTATCTCATATTTAAAAAGAAAAACTACGACGAAGCTTCTCTTCTGAAAAGAATGGAGAAGGAAAATCTTCTCGACTTTTATAAAAATCTTTCGGGACTCATCGGCGTTTGGTTTTTTGGTGAGAAAATAACGAAAGAGCTTTCGGATTTTGAAGTATACACCGTAACAGGCGGAACTTACGGCAATCTTGAAAATGCGTATCTCCGAAAGAGAAAGAAAACCGGCGGAATAGCTCTCTTTTTTGAACGTCTGTTTCCACCGTACAGTATTATGTCACAGCGCTATCCCGTGTTAAAAAAATGCCCGATACTTCTGCCGTTTTTCTACCCCGTACGTCTTGTAGCATCGATTTGCAACGGAAATGCGAAGAAAAACGTTAAGGCGGTTAAAGGCGCGGCTCAAAAAGAAAAAGAACTCAAAAAATTCAACAAAGAAAATACCGATAAATCCTGATTTTGAAAGGAATTTTTATGAACGCTAAAGAAAGATTTATAGAGTTATATAAGAATACGATAAAAAGGGAAGGCGCAGCCGAGCTTCTTGACTACTTGCTCTCGCCCGCCTCCGACTTTTTTGAAGCGCCCGCCTCAGCAAGATTTCATCTCTCGCGCGAGGGGGGACTTTGCGAACATTCCTTGAACGTTTACGAGTGCTTGAAAAGCTATCTTGAAGCGCCTCGCACAAAAGAAATAATCGGCGCTACATATACCGATGAAAGCATTGCGATAGTGTCGCTTCTTCACGACCTTTGCAAAATCAACGTATATAAAAAAGGCTTCCGTAACGTAAAGGACGAAAAGGGCGCGTGGCAAAGGGTGGAAACCTTTGAATACGACGACAAAATGCCTTACGGCCACGGCGAAAAAAGCGTCTATATGATAACCGCCTATATGAAGCTCACACGAGAGGAAGCATTCGCTATCCGCTATCACATGGGCTATTCTTCCACCGAAGATCCGAGAAACATCTCCGCCGCATTCGAAATGTTTCCGCTTGCCTTCGCCCTCTCAACCGCAGACAGCGAAGCAACCTACTTTATCGAAAGCGACAAGAATAAATAGGCTATGAAGAAACAAAAAAAGCGACGAAAAGTCGCTTTTTTTATTTATAAAATATATAATTATTATTCTGAGGGCTGACGTGCGATAGCCGCATCCATAAGAGCCTCTCTTGCGGAGGTGTTAAGGGTTGCGAGGATTTCGTTTACCTTTGCGGTGAGAGAAGAATCCTTGCGAAGACCAACGGAGATTGAAGATTCAGCGGGGGTACATTCAAATCCATTGCCTTCTGCAAACTCAATGAAAGTGAAGTCGTCG
>JAZRGJ010000114.1:0-11258 GCA_045644125.1 Eubacteriales bacterium
GTTGGTCGAGTCCTCGGTAACGCCTATAAAGGTTTTAAACATGAGGTTGAATTTCTTTATGTCGGTGAACTGCTTGCCGCCGCAAAGAGGGCACGCAATGTCCTTTTCCTTGATGTAATTCGCCATCTCTTCAAAGGTCCAGCCCGCAGGATTGTCGTCCGTTCCGTTCTGGAAAGCGTAATCCTCGATAAGCTTGTCCGCTCTGTGACGAGCCTTGCACTGCTTACAGTCCATAAGAGGATCGGAGAATCCGCCAACGTGTCCCGATGCAACCCAAGCTTCGGGGTTCATTATGATAGCGGAGTCAAGACCTACGTTGTATCTCGATTCCTGAACGAACTTCTTCCACCATGCGCGCTTTACGTTATTCTTGAATTCAACGCCAAGAGGGCCGTAGTCCCAGGAGTTTGCAAGACCGCCGTATATTTCAGAGCCGGGAAATATAAAGCCGCGCGTTTTGCAAAGCGCCACGATTTTGTCCATTGTCTTTTTGCTGTTTTCCATTTTGTTTCTCCATTTATGTGAATAATTATTTACATTTTTAAATTTCTTCTGCGTAAATCACACCGTCTTTATGTGACACGGGTGCAACTTCGACAAATTCTCCACGCAAATCTCCGTCCGTTTTCGGCTTAAAGATTATCTCGGCGAAATTATCTGCGTGAGAAGAATAGAGCCCGCCCTCAAGCTCCGTTTCCGCAATTACGGAAAGCTTTGCGCCACGCTCAACCATAAGAGAGAGCCTCAGGTCACGCACGGCGTTTTTATGCTCTATCATAATGCGGCTTCGCTCGGATTTCAAGGCTTCGGGAATCTGATTTTCATATCCCGCGGCGTCCGTGCCCTCTCTTTTCGAGTAGGCGAAAACGTGAACGTCAAGAAATCCTACTTCTGAAATAAAGTCAAGGCTCTCCCGAAAATCCGCATCGCTCTCTCCGGGGAATCCAACCATCATATCCGTTGTGAATTCGGCGTTCGGAAAAACGGAGCGAAGCCTTTCGATATTTTCAAAAGCCATCCTTGAGTTATATTTTCTTCTCATACCGCGAAGCACGGAGTCCGAGCCGGATTGCATCGAGATATGAAAATGCGGAGTTAAAATTTTCGATTCAGCGACCTTTTCGCAAAAGTCCTTGCCAACAAGCTCAGGAGCTAACGAGCCAAGCCTTATTCGCCTGACAACGCCTCTTTCGGAAAGCTTGGCAATAAGATCGCCAAGTCCAAAGGAAAAGTCGAAATCACGGCCGTAAGCGCCGGTTTCAATACCCGTGAGAACTATTTCGTTAACGCCGCTAAGGCTCAGAGCCTCCGCCTCACGAATGACGTCCTCAGGTCTTTTCGAGCGCACTCTGCCGCGCGCAAGACGTATAGCGCAATAGGAGCATTTCGATTCGCAGCCGTCCTCAATTTTTATATAAGCGCGGCTTCTCGGCGCTCTTTTGATTTCCATTTCCTCAAAAGCTTCGCCGAGCGGAGCTTTGAATATTCCACATTCGCCACGGCCCTTGACTAAATCCAAAACTCTTTTCGCAACCGAAAGCTTCCCGTCAGTACCGATAACGACGGAAACTCCGTCTATCCCAAAAACGTCATTAGCCGCCCTCTCGGAATAGCAACCGACGACGGCAACCACGGCATTCGGATTTTTCTTTACGGCGCGGCGTATCATCTGGCGTGACTTTCTGTCGCTCTCAGCGGTTACGGTGCAGGTGTTTATTACGTATGCGTCGCAAACATCGCTGAAATTGCGAAGCGAAAAGCCGAGCCTTTCAAACTCCTCCGAAAGCGCCTCGCTCTCATACTGCGCAACCTTGCAGCCGAGCGTATAAATACCGACCGTATACATCTTTTAAGAGTATACCTCGGGCTTAAGAATTCCAACGTAAGGAAGAGCTCTGTATCTTTCCGCATAGTCAAGTCCGTAGCCGACTACGAACTCGTCGGGAATTTCAAGGCCGCAATAATCGGGAACGTAGTCAACCTTTCTTCTTGAAGGCTTGTCAAGAAGAGTGCAGGTCTTAACGCTCTTTGCGCCCTTGCCGAGAAGGTATTTCGTGAGATAAGAAAGCGTTGTTCCGCTGTCGATTATATCCTCGATAATGAGAATATCGCACTCGGCAATATCCGGTCTTATAAGGTCGAGGTATATATTTATCGAGCCCGTCGTTACCGTGCCCGCGCCGTAGGAAGAAACCTTCATACAGTCAATTTCAACGGGTATCGTGAGCTTCTTCATAAGGTCGCCCATGAACATAAGCGAGCCTTTAAGTATGCAAACCAAAACCAAGCGTTTGTTCTCGCCGCCGTAATCACGGTCTATTTCAGCCGCAAGGCGCGAAGTTATTTTGTCAAGCTCCTCCTCGCTGACGAGGATTTCTTTTACGTCTTTGTTAAGCATCGCAAACCCTTTCTTAAAAAAGAACTATTTTTACAAGCTATATTTTAACAGAAATACTTAATAAAGTCAATACAAAGAAATATATTTAATGCGTAATAATTGAAAAGTTTTTAATTTTCTCTTGACAAATGGAAAAGTTTCGGTTATAATGTATTGTGCTTTCGTATGAATACGCGAAGCATTACCGCCGACGTGCGGTATTTTGACGTCAATTTTAAAGAAGGAGGTGCTAAACTATGAAGAGAACCTATCAGCCTAAGAAGAGACAGAGAAAAAAGGAACACGGTTTCAGAAAGAGAATGGCAACCGCTAACGGCAGAAAAGTTCTTAAGAGAAGACGCGCCAAAGGTAGAGCTAAGCTCACCTATTGATAGGTCACGCAGCGTGACAGGTCACCAAGGGTGACATACAAACCTCCGATAAACGCCCTCGCGCCTTTATCGGGGTTTTTGTTTATAGAAAGTTCGGGAAAAAGGAGCTTTTTATGAAGTTTAAAGCAATATGTGAAAATCACTTGTATAACAAAGCGTATTCAAAGGGAAAAAGAGCCGTGACGGAAGCTCTTGCAGTATACGTACTTCCCGACTATCATGCTAAAAGACTTGCGAAAGCCCATCCGGAAAAGCGGATGATGAACAGAATAGGTCTTACGACGTCAACGAAGCTTGGCGGAGCTGTCGTAAGGTCAAGATGCCGCCGTCTTATGCGCGAAGCTCTCAGGGCTATCGAAAAGGAGCGTGAGCTTAAGCTCGGATTCCTTATCGTTATAGCGGCAAGAGGCGCAATGGTTAATTTAAAAACGCAGGATGTTGAGCGCCAGCTCGGCATCGCATTCACAAAGCTCGGTATGTATAAATGAAGCACGTAATGATATGGCTCGTCCGCCTTTATCAAAAGTACATCTCCCCCTTAAAACGTCCCTGCTGCAGGTTTACGCCAACCTGCTCATCCTATGCTATTGAGGCATTCACAAAACGAGGTTTTTTTATTGGTACGATTCTCACCGTATGGCGAGTTTTACGGTGCAATCCCTTTTCAAAGGGTGGCTACGATCCCGTCCCGGAACGAGGTCTCAGAAATCGTAACAAAAGCAGTCAAGGGGAAAATTCTACCGATACAAACGAAGAGAAAGAAAAGGAAAAACCGTAATGAAATGGCTACTCGACGCTCTCGGCTCTATGCTCGCTTGGTTCGATTCATGGAGCGGAAGCTATGCTATAGCGCTTTTATTCTACGCACTTGTTTTCAAAGTGCTCTTTTTGCCGTTTGCAATCAAACAGCAGAAAAACCAGATCGGAATGGCGAAGCTCACGCCTAAAATCTATCTTATCAGAGCAAAATACCGCGGAAGAAACGACAGAGTTACCCAGCAGAAAATGCAGCAGGAGATCATGGAGCTCCAGCAAAAAGAGGGCTACAGCCCCCTTTCGGGTTGCCTTCCCATGCTTATCCAGCTTCCGCTTATCATCTTACTTTACAACGTTATAAGAAGACCGCTTTATTACATTGCGAGAATGCCCGATACGCTTATCGGCAACTTCTCCGTTGCTTTAAACGAAAAGGACGAGATCAAGCTTATCTCAAAACTACTCGATCCCAACAATAAGGCGATCGTTGACACCATCACGTCCGAGGGAAAATATTTCTCGGATTACGCCGCAAAAATCCCCGACTTTAATCTTTGGAGAATGAATCTTGCGGATACCCCCACGTTTAAGCCCTTCACGCTTCTCATTCTTATTCCCGTTATCGCCGCCGCTTTGCAGTGGTTCACGATGTGGGTTACGAGAAAGCTCAACTCAAATCCCATGACGGCAATTCAGGGACAGGATCCCCAGACGCAGATGTCTATGAGAATTATGGACCTCATTTTCCCTCTCATGACTCTCTGGCTTGCATTCTCCTTCTCCGGCATGCTCGGTCTTTACTGGATATATCAGTCCGTTATCGCAATCGTTCAGACTGTAATAATCTCAAAAACCATGCCGCTTCCGAAGTTTACCGAGGAAGAAATCAAGGCAATAAAGAAGGCTCAGCGCCAGCAGGAAAAGGCGCAGCGCGCCGCCCTCAAAACCCAGCCCAAGTATCGCTCCTTGCACTATATTGACGAGGACGATTACGAAGAGCTCCCCGAGGTTAAAACGCAGAATAACGCACCCCAAAACACGTCCTTCTCGGATAAGCCCGAAATCAAGGACTAATAACATTTAAGCGAGGCATTCACATGATTAAGGAAGTAACAGCGTCAGGAAAGGACGTAATCGAAGCCAAGGAAAATGCAAGACTTGCACTTGGCGCAGGTCCTCTTGATGACGTCAATTTTGAAATAATTCACGCAGGTAGCAGAGGTATTTTCGGTATTATCGGCGTAAAACCCGCTCAGGTAAGAGCTTATATCGAGATTCCCGATGAAAACCGTGGCGAAAAGCGCCAGAAAAAACACGACAGACCTAAAAAGACGGGCAAGGAGCGCCGCGAGGCTCGCCCCGAAAGAAAGCCCGAAATAAAGAAAGAAAACAAGGAAGAAAGACCTGCGGCACCCGCAACGCCCGAAGCAGAGCTTAAGCTTGAGCGCCGTGACGTTAAGGATGGCGAGGATATGTCTTTCGACTTTGTTAAGACTCTTATCCGTGACATCGGACTCAAGGCTGAGGCAGAGCTTTTCGGCTGCGAGGACGGCACGAGAAGAATCATTATCGCAGGCGAGGATGCATCAACCCTTATCGGTCACCACGGTGATACGCTTGATGCGCTTCAGTATCTTGCAAATCTTGCTTCCGCAAAGAAGAACGTAAACGGCGAGCGCGACAAGAGCCGCGTTACCATTGATATTGAAGGCTACAGAGCTAAAAGAGAAGAAACCCTCAGAGCGCTTGCGCGCAGAATGGCGGCAAAGGCGCTTCGCAACAAGAGAAGCGTTATGCTTGAGCCCATGTCCGCTTATGAGAGAAGAATCATTCACTCCGAGGTTCAGGGCATTGAGGGCGTTTCCACCAATTCCGTTGGAAGCGACAACAACAGAAAGATAGTTATTTACCTCACCGACAAGAAGCCCAAGGGCCTTTTCGACGAGGACGCAGAAGTTCCCGAAGTTAACGACATGAGCGTTGAAGACGGCGAATTCATCACCCCCACCGAAACCGTTACCGACTCTTTTGACGGCGACGACACGGTTGCTATCCAGCCCACTATTCCCGACGATAACGACGATATAGTTGACGACGGAGAAGAAAAATAATGAACTATGACGCTGTCATTGCGGCAGTATCGACCCCACCCGGCAAGGGTGGGGTTGCCGTTATCCGTGTAAGCGGTGAGGGCGCGCTCGAGCTTGCCGCAAAGGTATTCGTACCTAAAAACAAAAAGCCCCTTTCCGATATTACGCCGAGAATGCAGGTTTTCGGAAACGTAATATACCGAGGGGAAGAAATCGACGACGGGCTTCTCTGCTTTTTCAAAGCTCCCGCCTCTTACACCGGCGAAGACACCGTTGAAATAAGCTGCCACGGCGGCGCGCTTATCACGAAAACCGTGCTTGAAGCTCTTTTTGCGGCAGGCGCAAGACCGGCAATGCCCGGCGAATTCACTCGCCGCGCGCTTCTTAACGGAAAGCTTTCCTTGACGGATGCCGAGGCGGTTGCCAATCTTCTCGACGCAAAAACCGAGGCTCAAATTATGCTCGGAACGGAAAATTCACGCTCCCATCTCTCAAAAGAAACCGGAGAGATTCGTGAAAAAATCACAGATATGCTCTCTTCCATGTGGGCAAGAATCGATTATCCCGACGAGGACCTCGGAGATTTTTCAGACGCCGAGCTTTCCGACGAGCTTTCAAGGCTCGACTTGAAAATAGCTACGCTTCTTAAGAGCTACAAGACGGGAAGAGCCGTTAACGAGGGTATAAAAACGACGATATGCGGAAAGCCGAATGCGGGCAAAAGCTCGCTTTACAACGCAATGCTCGGCGAGGACAGAGCCATAGTTACCGACACGGCGGGAACGACTCGCGACGTTCTTTCCTCGGAAATTTCCCTTGGAAAAACCTTGCTTTTGCTCTCCGACACCGCAGGCATCAGAAAGTCGAGCGAGGATAAAATCGAGCTTATCGGCATTGAGCGCTCACGCGAGGCGATAAACGAAGCTGAGCTTATCATTGCGCTTTTTGACGGCAGCGAATCCTTTTCCCCCGAGGATGAGGAGATTATTTCCGCAATAGATAATAACCCGTGCGCAAAAATTGCCGTTATCAACAAATGCGACAAAGCGCAAAAATTCGAAAAGAAAAAAATCGAGGGCCGCTTCAGCGCAGTGCTTGAAATTTCAGCGCTTGACGCTCCAAACGAAGCAAGAATCTCGCTCGGAGAAACTATCGACTCGATTTTCACGGACGAATCCTTGGTGCTTGGCAGAAGCGCTGTCATAGCGAATGCAAGACAGTACGCATCGCTTCTTCGGGCGCGCGAATCCGTTCTCTCCGCAAAAAATGCGCTCGCCCTGGGGCTTTCTCAGGACATAGCCTCCTCGGAGCTTGAAAAGGCGCTTGAGGAAATCAAGGAGCTTGACGGACGGCGAGTAAACGAGGAAGTTCTCGACAAGATTTTTGCGAACTTTTGTGTAGGTAAATAATTATGGAAACTAAAAGATTTAAGAAAAACGACGAGGGCTTTATCTGCCGCTCTTGCGGCAAAGAGGTTTTGCCGCTCGGCTATACCTCACGCAATCATTGCCCGTTTTGCTTATGCTCGCTCCACGTTGATATAAACCCCGGCGACAGAGCCAACGAATGTGGCGGAATTTTGCGCCCGATACAAACGCTTCCCGACGCAAAGCGCGGTTATATCATAATTCACCGCTGCGAAAAGTGCGGCGCGGTCGTCAGAAACAAGGCGGCGCACGAGGCGAAAGTACAGCCGGACGATATGAATTTAATAATCAAATTGACAGCAGGCGTACAGCGGTAAAATCTAAAAATTATAAAAAACAGGACAGAGGCGAATTTTTCATTCCCCTGTCCTTTTCGTATGCAAAAACGAAAGAGCCTCTTTCTTTTTGAAGATTATATATTTAATTCTTAAAACCTATTGACTTTCATAAATTAAAATGCTATCATTCTCTTGGACTAAAGCGAGGAGGCGTTTATGGACGGAAAAATCGTTTTAAAAACCAAAGATAAATATAAGCTGAGCCGTATTATGTACTGGCTTGAGGCGGCGTTTGCCTATTTCATAGATATTCTTGCGGGCGGCGCTTTCCTTGCGAAGCTCACGAGCGAAATCGGCATTTCCGACAGTATGACGGCGATACTCACCGCTCTTACCTCTCTTGCGGGCATAGCGCAGCTTTTATCTATATATCTTTCGCATAAAATGCCGTATAAACGCTTCGTTATACCCATCATGCTGGTGGCGGAGCTTATTTACGCAACGCTCTATATGATTCCCTTTCTTAACATCTCGGCGGCGGCAATGTCGCTTCTCTTCTTTGCGGCAATGCTTTTGGCAAAGCTCCTTATAAACGTTATCACCCCCTTGAAAACCACTTGGTTTATGAACCTAGTTCCCATAAGCGAAAGAGGAAGCTATACGGCAATTTTACAGGTCGTGTCGCTTATTTCCGGCGCGGCAGTTTCTTTCGGAGCGGGATATATTATAGACGATTTCCAGGCTAAAGGCAATCTTTCCGGCGCATTTATCACCCTTTCGGTATCAATTCTCGTTTTCACACTCGCAAACTTTTTCACCCTCCTTCTCTCCCGTGAAAAAGAGCTTGTGAAAAAGCATGAAAACTCAAAGCCTCGTGACAGCATCAAGTATCTCAGCGGCAACAAAAAATACAAGCGCCTTCTTTTCGTGCTTCTTTTGGCGGCGGTAGGAAACAACGTTATAACCCCATTCCTCGGCACGTATCAGGTAAACGAGCTTGGCTTTTCAATGACGTTCATTTCGATAATATCCGTAGTTTTCAGCGCAATCTCAATGGTTTTCGTGCTTCTTTTCGGTAAGCTTTCACGAAATTTCCAGCATAAAACGATTTTGAAAATCGGCTATCCCATAGTTTTTATCTCCTACGTTTTAAACATCTTCACAGCGCCCGAAAACGGCGCGGTTATGTTTATAGTTTACAGCGTTATTTTACGCATCGGAAATGCGGCAATAGCTATCAGCGCAACGAATCAGCTCCTTGAGATTACCCCCGTTGAGCATCAGCCGACCGCCCTTTCCATCAACACCATAGTTACTGGCGTTTTAAGCTTCCTTGCAACCCTTGCCCTGAGCCCGTTCGTAGATTTTATGCAAGCTCGTGGAAACACGCTTTTCGGACTTACCGTCTACGCACAGCAGATTCTCTCGGCGCTTTGCGCTCTTTTCTACCTCGCGCTTATCATTTTTTATAATCTTGTATTTATACCGGAGATAAATAAGCGGCACTAATATAAAAGCCGCGCCTTTTGGCTTTTAAGATTTCTCATTTTATCGGAGAAAAAATAATATAATGAAAAGTAAACTTTTGTTTATAAAAACTGTAATAAAAAATAACACGGTTGCCGTGATAGCGTTCTTTGCCGCATTGCTGACATCTTTCTTCGTCCCACCCGACAAGGAATATATCGGCTATTTCGACTTCCGCACGCTCACCTGTCTTTTCTGTGTTTTGGCAGTTGTTATGGCGCTTAAAAACGTAAGATTTTTCTACACTATCGCAAGGAAGATAGTAAGAAAATTTAAAACGGCAAGAATGTCGATTCTCGCCCTCGTTTACATAACCTTTATAGGCTCGATGTTAATTGCGAACGACATGGCGCTCTTAACGTTTTTGCCCCTGGGATTTCTCGTTTTGCACACTACGGGAAAGCGCAAATATATGGCGTTTACCTTTATTATGCAGAATATTGCGGCAAACCTCGGCGGTATGTTAACGCCTTTCGGGAATCCGCAAAACCTTTACCTCTACTCAAAATTCGAGATAAACGAGCTTGAATTTCTGCTTATAATGTTTCCGCCCTTTCTTCTGGCGATAGCTCTTATAACTCTTTGCTGCCTCGTTTTCGTCAAGCCTGAGCCTCTCGAAATAGACGATGCGGATTACAACACCCCAAAGGGCAGAGTTGCGATATATCTTCTCCTTTTCGCCCTTGCGATTGCCATAGTTTTCAGAGCTATACCCTACGTTATCGGTCTTATCGTTATAATCCCCGCCCTTTTGATTATGGATAGGCGAGCGCTTTTAAACGTTGACTACGGGCTTCTTTTAACCTTTGCGTTTTTCTTTATCTTTTCGGGAAACCTTGCGAGAATCGAGGTAGTAAGAGATTTCTTCTCGGCGCTTCTTGAAAAGAATACGCTTATAGTTTCCGCCATTTCATGCCAGTTTATCAGCAACGTGCCCTCGGCAATTTTGCTCTCACAGTTTACGGATAACTACAAAGCTCTCCTTTACGGAGTCAATATCGGCGGCGCAGGCACGCTTATCGCCTCGCTTGCAAGCCTTATCACCTTCCGTGAATATGCGCAAAACGAGCCCGGGAAGGTCGGTTCTTACATACTCAAATTTTCCGCCTTTAACTTCGCATTTCTAATTATCCTCGGCGTATTCTGTCAGATTTTATTGCTTATATAAGCGCCGCTTAGTTTTTTTACAAAAACACAGCACCCGTGTTAATTTAACACGGGTGCTTACTATTTAGCTGTTTAATGATTTCGTTATTATAAATATAACGATTGAAAGTATTGCGCAAGCTGCGGCAATTATCAAAATCATAAGTGATTTTTTATTAAATCTCATATTGGCTTCGCCTTTTAAAAGCTTCGCTTTTCGCAGCGCCTGAGCCACGGGCTTATAAAGCACCATAGCCAAAGCGCTATTCATAAGAGCTTTCGCAAGGTTGAACGGCAAAAGAAGCTTCGGGATTTGTTGGATAACTCCATAAGCCGTCATTGGCACGCCAAGCTGCTTCATATAAAGCGGCGTCATAAGGATATTAAGACCGAGCATTACCGCAGTCGTTACGACGGTTGCCGCCAAAAATCCTAAAAGCGCGCCGTTAAAGCTTCTCTTCTTATTATAAATAAGAGTTGCCGTAAGAGCGAATGCGGCAGACGAAACGAAGTCCATCAAAAGACCGTGCCAGAAAGTGATGCTCATAGTTAAAACGAGGGATTCTATAATTGCCGTTATAAGCGATATTGTTATAGCGGATATAGGGCCGTATATAAATGCGGCGAGCGTAATCACCGCATCCTTTGCATCAAAGGAGAGATGGGCAACCTTTGCCCAAGACGTCGCAAAGCCAACAGCGAAAGCGAGAGCCGCAAACATAGACATACCAACAAGTCGCTTCACGTCTACGCTTTTCGAACGCGCCGCCCTCTTTTGCGTTTTATTTTCAATATTATTATTTTCCATATTAAATTCCATTCCACAAATTGCAGTATGGGTATAAAAAAGCCCATTCAAATATATGAATGGGGCGAAAAATACATTCTTTTCGCATCCGGACTTTACCGTCGGTTAAGGAATTTCACCTCATCGGGAGCGCAAAGCTTTACGCTCTTAGCAGACTGTCACTGCCGGTATGGAATTGCTTTCCCGAAAGAAAGCTCACCAAACCCCAAAGAATTTGTCAATTATTATTTTTTCAGTTCAACTCGCCAAAAGCGAACCTCTCGGCTTCAAGCGGTTTCATTCTTAATTATTCATTCTGCATTATTCATTCTGCATTATTCATTAAATGCCCGACACTCGAATGAGCATCGGGCATTTGATTTAGCTTAGTTTACTTAATCTTGAGTAAAAATTACTCCATGATTTCAGCAACAACGCCCGAACCTACGGTACGGCCACCCTCACGGATAGCGAAACG
>JAZRGJ010000115.1:0-8632 GCA_045644125.1 Eubacteriales bacterium
CTTCCATATGGAAAATCGGAATATGAAGGCGCTTTGCAGCTATTGCGGAAAGGCACGAGTTCGTGTCGCCGAGTATCAAAAGCGCATCCGGCTTGATAGCCGCCATAAGCTTATACGAACAATTTATAATATTACCTACGGTTGCGCCGAGGTCGTCACCAACGGCATCCATATAAACTTCGGGATCCTGAAGCTTCAAGTCCTTGAAAAATACGCCGTTAAGGTTATAATCGTAGTTTTGGCCCGTGTGCGCTAAAATGCAATCAAAATACTGACGGCACTTATTTATTACGGCGGAAAGTCTTATAATTTCGGGACGAGTGCCAACGATTATAAGAAGCTTCAGTTTGCCGTTTTCCTTAAATTTTACGTCGGAATAATCGTGTTTAATATTCATTATTCAACCACCTCAAAAAAAGTATCGGGTTTGTCTTTATCAAAAAGCTCGTTTGCCCACATGAGCGTCACGAGGTCTTCCGTGTCGGAAAGATTTATAATACTATGAGTGTATCCCGGGAGCATATGAACGGCTTCGATCTTTTCGCCGCTCACTTCAAAATCCAAAATCTCATCGCTGCCGATTTTGCGCATTCTGATAAGTCCTTTACCGCTAACAACGATAAAAAACTCCCACTTCGTGTTGTGCCAATGTTGACCTTTCGTGATGCCGGGCTTTGAGATGTTTACGCTAAACTGACCGCATTTTTCGGTGCGGAGAAGCTCGGTGAAGCTTCCTCTTGAGTCAACGTTCATCTTTAAAGGGAAAGAAACCTTTTCTTTCGGCAGATACGAAAGATACGTAGAATAGAGCTTTTTCGCAAAGCTGTTGTTGGGAATTTCGGGCATAACGAGAGTTTCGGGCTGGCGATGGAATGATTCAAGGAGAGAAACTATCTCGCCGAGCGTTACCCTATGCGTCGTCGGTACGGCGCAGAATTTTCCATCGTTCGTAATAAGCGTTCGTATTCCGTCAAACTCACATCTGTGCTCTCTTCCCGAAAGGGCAAGGAGCATTTCTTCAACCAAATCGTCTATATAAAGAAGTTCGAGTTCTACTTTAGGATCATTAACGGTAATCGGCAAGTCGTTTGCAATATTGTTGCAGAAGGTTGCTACAGCCGAATTGTAATTAGGGCGGCACCACTTACCGAAAAGATTCGGGAAGCGGTAAACAAGCACCTTTGCGCCCGTTTGCTTCGAATATTCGAAGAACAAGTCTTCCCCTGCTCTCTTGCTTCTTCCGTAATCGCCGTCGTAGCGACCGATAAGCGTTGCTTGAATAGAGCTTGAAATCATAACCGGGCAAGTATTACCGTATTTTTTAAGAGTTTCAAGAAGCGCGCTTGCAAAGCCGAAATTTCCCGTCATAAATTCTTCGGGATTTTGGGGACGGTTAACCCCCGCAAGATTGAAAACGAAATCCGCCCTCTCGCAAGCTTCTTCTAAAAGCGAGGGCTGTGAATCTATATCGTAAAGATATATCTCGTCTACCGTGATTTCGGGGTGCGTTCTGTCTTTGCCGTCTTTTATATTCTGAAGAGCTGCGGCAAGGTTTTTACCAACGAAGCCGCAAGCTCCCGTGATAAGTATTTTCATATTCTTTCTCAATACTTTCTTCCCATAGCGTCAAGCTCGCCTCTTATGTATTCGAGCGTAAGAAGCTTTTCTTTTACGCCCTCAACGTCAAGAAGCTCGGTGTTGTGGGAATTGAATTCTGTCAAAGTATTTCTCTCGGTGTCGCCGTCCTTGAAATACTTGTCGTAGTTTAAGCCGCGCTTGTCGCAGGGCACGCGATAGAAGTTTCCAAGGTCAATAGCGTTTGCACATTCCTCGTTGGTAAGAAGAGTTTCGTACATCTTCTCTCCGTGGCGAATACCTATAACCTTTATAGCATTCTTATCGCCGCCAAAGAGCTCGCAAACGGCCTCAGCCTGCGTTTTTATAGTACAAGCGGGCGCTTTCTGCACGAGAATGTCACCGCTCTCACCGTGCTCAAACGCAAAGAGCACGAGGTCTACCGCTTCGTCAAGGGACATTATAAAGCGCGTCATTTTCTCGTCGGTGACGGTTAAAGCCTGTCCTGCTTTTATCTGCTCAATCCAAAGCGGAATAACAGAGCCGCGAGAGCACATAACGTTGCCGTAGCGGGTGCAACAGATTTTCGTCTTTTCCGGCGACACGGTGCGGGACTTCGCAACGATAACCTTTTCCATCATTGCCTTTGAAGTTCCCATTGCGTTTACGGGATACGCCGCCTTGTCCGTCGAAAGACAAACAACGTTGCGAACGCCAGCCTCTATTGCGGCTGTGAGAACGTTTTCAGTTCCGAGAACGTTGGTTTTAACAGCTTCAATCGGAAAAAATTCGCACGACGGAACCTGCTTCAAAGCTGCCGCGTGGAAAATATAATCAACGCCGTGCATAGCGTTTTTAACGCTTGCAAGGTCACGCACGTCGCCTATGTAAAATTTGATTTTCTCCGAAGCTTCGGGCATCTTCGCCTGAAACTCGTGGCGCATATCGTCCTGCTTTTTCTCGTCACGCGAGAAAATTCGGATCTCTCCGATATCCGTCTTCAAAAAGCGATTTAAAACCGCATTTCCAAACGAACCCGTTCCGCCGGTTATAAGCAACGTTTTATTAGTAAAAAGTGACATTGGTTTATCCCCTATCTGTTTTTATACATTCTTTCGTAGTAATCTTTGTACTCGCCGTTAATGATAGCTTCCCACCATTCTTTGTTTTCAAGATACCATTTGATAGTTTTTTCTATTCCGTCGGCAAATTTAGTTTCCGGAAGCCAGCCAAGCTCATTATGTATTTTGGTTGGATCGATAGCATAGCGCATATCATGGCCTTTTCTGTCCGCAACGTAAGTGATGAGACTTTCGGGCTTGCCGAGTTTTTTACAAATAAGCTTAACAATATCGATATTTGCCATTTCGTTATGGCCGCCGACGTTATAAACCTCGCCGACTCTGCCCTTGTGAATTATAAGGTCTATAGCCTTGCAATGATCCTCAACGTATAGCCAGTCACGGATATTTTCCCCCTTGCCGTAAACTGGAAGAGGCTTATCGTTAAGCGCATTTGCAATCATCAAAGGAATAAGCTTTTCAGGAAAATGATAAGGACCGTAATTGTTGGAGCAGCGACTTATAGTTACAGGAAGACCGTAAGTTCTAAAATATGCCAAAACCAAAAGATCCGCAGAAGCTTTTGATGAGCTGTACGGTGAAGAAGTATGTATCGGAGTTTCTTCTGTAAAGAAAAGGTCGGGACGGTCAATGGGAAGATCGCCGTAAACCTCATCTGTAGAAACCTGGTGATAACGTGTAATTCCGTATTTTCTGCAAGCGTCCATAAGCACTTGCGTACCGAGAATGTTCGTTTTCAAGAAAACCTCGGGGTTTTCAATTGAACGGTCAACGTGGCTTTCCGCCGCAAAGTTTACAACTATATCAGGCGTTTCTTTTTCGAAAATTTCATATATCTCTTTACGATCGCAAATATCAGTTTTATAAAAAGCAAAATTTTCATTTTCAAGCGCCGCTTTCAAGGTCGACATATTTCCGGCGTAAGTCAGACAGTCGATACACACAATTCTGTAATCCTTGTATTTTTCGAGCATATGATAAATGAAATTTGAACCGATGAATCCTGCGCCGCCCGTAACTATGATCGTCATATCTCTGCGCCCTCCGAAAGTTTAATTAAATACTGACCGTAATCCGTCATTTTAAGGCTTTCGCCTATAGATTTAAGTTGCTCCGTTGTGATGAAGCCGCGTCTCCACGCAATTTCCTCTATGCACGATATGTAAAAGCCCTGTCTGTCTTGAACAACCTCGACGAATTCAGCCGCCTTTAACATGCCTTGGGGGGTACCCGTGTCAAGCCAAGCCATACCGCGACCGAGCAATGTTACGTTCAATTCTCCCATTTCAAGATATGCGTTATTAACCGCCGTTATCTCAATTTCACCGCGCGCAGACGGTTTTACATTTTTTGCGATCTCAACAACTCTGTTGTCATAGAAGTAAAGGCCCGGGACAGCGTAGTTGGATTTGGGATTTTCGGGTTTTTCTTCAATTGAAAGCACCTTGTAGTTGCTATCAAATTCAACCACTCCAAATGATCTCGCATCCTTAACGGGATAGCCGAAAATAGTTGCTCCCGACTTGTTTTTCATAGCCCTTTCAAGCACGCGAGTCATATTCTGACCGTAAAATACATTATCTCCAAGGATAAGACAAACGCTGTCATCTCCTATAAATTCCTCACCGAGAATAAAAGCATCTGCGAGTCCTCTGGGAGTTTCTTGCACCTTATACGCAATAGAGATTCCTATTTGCTTTCCGTCACCCAAAAGTTTTTCATAAACAGGCGTATCCTCGGGGGTTGAGATAACGAGAATTTCTCTGATACCCGCCAACATTAAAATAGATAGCGGATAGTAAATAAGGGGTTTGTCATAAATAGGAAGAAGTTGTTTTGAAATAACCTTTGTCATTGGATAGAGGCGTGTTCCTTTGCCTCCTGCAAGAATGATGCCTTTCATAATGTTCTCCTTATACGTTTTAATTATATTTTACTTTTTCAAAATAATATCGCAAATACGGTCTACGTCCGATACGCTCAAATGCGCATATAAAGGCAAACACAAAACGCTACGTGAAAAGCATTTAGCCTTTGGAGTATCTTTTGTTTTATCTTCGCAAAATTCTTTGTTTTCCGACACGAGCGGATAAAAATATTTTCTTGCGAAAACGCCTTCCGCAGAAAGTTTTGCACATAGCTCATCACGGTCTATACCGAATTTTTCTTTATTAACGATAATGGGATAATACGCATAATTTTGTTTTATTACTTTATTAATAGGAAGAATCGTTAATCCTTTCGCAGTTTTAAGGCGCTCGGAATAACGCTCGAAAGCCAACTTTCTTGAATTCAGCTCCTCTTCTATATGGCGCAAATTGCATATGCCCATAGCAGCCTGGAATTCGTTCATTTTAGCATTAGAGCCAAAGCACGCAATTTCCTCTCCGCATATACCGAAATTTCTTTGCTGGGCAATTTTTTCTGTAAGCGTTGAATCCTTATAGCAAAGCGCGCCGCCCTCTATCGTATGAAAAACCTTTGTGGCGTGGAAAGAAAACATTGAAACGTCGCCGTACTCTCCGATTCCCTTACCGTTATATTCAACACCGAAGGCATGAGCGGCATCATAAATTACTTTCAAGCCGTGCGCATCTGCAATTCGCTGTATTTCTTCTACCTCACAGATGTTTCCGTAAACGTGAACGGGCAATATAGCAACCGTTTTCTCGTTTATAAGCGCCTCAATTTTCGATTCGTCTATGGTATAATCATCTTTTACGTCACAAAAAACGGGCGTGCAACCTGCCTGTATTATAGCGTTAGTCGTAGAGGCAAACGTGAACGGAGTCGTAATAATTTCACCGTTCAA
Organism: Eubacteriales bacterium; assembly: GCA_045644125.1. Classification (GTDB taxonomy): domain Bacteria; phylum Bacillota; class Clostridia; order Oscillospirales; family CAG-272; genus UBA1740. The sequence goes on from JAZRGJ010000115.1 coordinate 5,470, forward strand.
GCCAAGAGCTTTAATTGCGCAGTAAAGCGCCAAGTGCCCATTGACAAAAAGCTCTATATTATCTACTTTCAGATATTCTTTAAGCTCAGTTTTGAGCTTGTTATGTATGGGCCCCATATTCGTCAAATGTACGTTGTCCCATATAGTTTTTATCTCTTCGCAATATTCCTCGTACGAGGGCATGGAAGAACGAGTAACGTTGATAATCATATCTTTCCTTTATACGTTATATACGTTTTATTTTTTTCTTTTTTTATTAGGCACCATGCTTTTTTCACCGGCAACATACATTTTAACAAGTCCAAGCAAAACCACTGCTGATGAAAAAATGAAAAGAATCGGATAAATCTTTTTGTATATAAATACGCAAATTTCCGTAGCGGTTTCACCGCCGATAATAATTGCTGCCAAATATCCGAAGAATGACAGTGCGCCCACAAACAAAGCAACGATAATGCCAATACCGTAAACATAGGACATAACGTCCGCTATCTTCATTCTGACAGTTTTTGTTTCATTATTCATAAGAGCACCTCATTATATGCCAAAATTCGGCAGGAGTCCGAGTAAAATAATAACTTCCAAAATATACTGCACAAAAACCCACCACAAATCGTTTTTCAAGGTTTTATTAAAATCCGATTCGGCAATGGACATTCCCGCATACATTCCCAAAGCAAAGGGAGGCGTTATCCCACACATTACGCCGCAAATGCAAGGCAGCATTACTGCCACGAGCAAAGGATTTACACCGGCAGCGGCAAAAAGCACAATGAAAGCAGGGCCAAACATTACAACTACGGATGATCCGGGAATTACCATAGTTACGAAGCAGCAAATAAGCGGAATTATAATCGCAAGCCCAAACTTGCCAAGAGATATGTTTTGTAAAAATAGTTGCAACTCATCTCCTGCTTTGGTGTATGAAAAAAGCTCGCCTATCATATATCCAAAAATACACGTTCCAACAGTCGGCGAAAGTCCTTTAACACCCTTTGAGACATGATCTACTATTTTTTTAGCCGAGAGTTTTTCCTTTTTACCGGTAATGCAAATACCCAAAAATGCAGTTATACCCGCTATAAAAATTAAAATCGAGCTTGAAAAATATTTAGCACCCGTAGCTCCAAGTCGGTTGGTAAGAAATCCTGCATTAAAAATTGCATCAAAAACGAAAGGAACTATTATGACTACGGGAAGCAAAAGGCCTGTCCAACCAAGCTTCAAAGTTTCTTTGAAGCTCGGTATATCTTCTTTTGCCATCGGCTTGATTTTGTAATATTTGCAGAAAGCAAATACCATAATCAGTCTTGAAAGAATAAACCATAAAGATACGCTCCAACAAGCCATCCAGAAAGTACCCGTTGTAATAGCGTTATCCCCGTAAACCGCAATATAAGCGCCCATTGCGGCTACTATATTCGCAGATGGCGGAATCATATTGCCAAGATAACTTGACGCGCTTTCTATATTTGCGGCAAGCTCGGGCGGAAAGCCCGTTTTTTTCATAGCGGGGATAGTTATACTTCCCGTTGACATAACGTTGCCGGGACCGCTTCCTGGAAGAGCTCCCATAAACGAGCTTGCTATAACAGACGCATAACCCGCACCGCCAGGAATTCTTCCAAGCAACGATATTATAATCAATACACAGTTATCAATGATTTTTGTTTTTGATAAAATCTGTGCCATTGCAACAAACGCCATCATCGAATAGAGGAGCGACGTGTCTAATGCTCCGCTTATGTACGTCCAAAGATTTTGCCACGAGCCTGTCAAAGCCACTAATATAATGAAACTTAATATAACGCCTTCATATATAGGTCTTTTTAGCAGTAAGAACCATAGGCATATTACCGCAAGCATAACACCCAGGTGTATGAAAACTGCAGGGATCATATATTACTCCTTTATATTTGGCTTTCAATATATGCCGAGTAGAATTCTTTCGTATCTATACCGAAAAGCCCTTTGTTTTCGAAAAACTTAAATACTTTTTCATTTTTTAAGACGGGAGCGCACAAAACCTGCGCATAGTCACAGGCGGGATGCGTGTTAATTTCACAGAAATTAAAGCCGTCTTTCGTGATAATTACGTCAAACCCAAGATAATCAAGCGACGATATATGCTGACACACGCGTTTTATTTTTTCACGCACCTTTTCCCAGTTAGGAAGAGATTCGTTTTGCCACACCACATGTGTGTCGGGATGCTCTTCACACATATAATTCCCGTCAGGACAAAAGCGCTTGTATCTTATTCCGTAATCCTTATATTTTCCGCTTTCAAAATCAAAAGCAACGCCTATTCCCCCTGATGAAAGATTACTTGCGCCACCTGAAAGCACAGAACCGAAGCGAGCAAATGATATAAGGCATTCCCAATCCAGCTTTTCATAAGGATTTTTACTTGGAACCTTAGCCATAATAATACGCAACGTACATTCGCTGTCGGGCCATATTTTTGCAAGATCTTCGTGCTGACGCACGTATTCCGTAACTATCGTATTTTTGAACTGAGCGATAATGCCTTTAAGCTCAGAGAGCGATATAAGCTTGTTATTTGAATATATTTCATTATTACGAAGCTCAAGCTTTATAAATCCCAATCCGCCTGACGTGCCTGAATTTGGCTTTATCGCAAGAATTTCTTTTTCCTTGAGCAAATTCAGAATAAAATCCTCGTTCTTTTCGATATTTTCCGGAGCATCCATAAGATATGTATATCTGCCGTCATTTTCAACGTAAAGATAATACTCCGGCATCGTATCTTCGCATCCACTGCTATTCAAGACGTACTTAAGCGTCAGCTTATCGTTAACCCATATCCTGAAATGGTGGTTTATCGGATGAATCATAAAGTAAGGATAATCAGGCAAATAATCCTTGTAATTTTCCTCGGTCAATCCGTAAAGCTGAACTCTACCGGGGAAAAAGCCTCTTTCGAGCGCCCATTTTTTAATATCTTCATCAACGGAAAATGCTTTTTCATCATCGGAAAGCTTTTTTACGAACATTTTCGACCATTTCTTGTCCATGCCCTTCCCTATCAGAATCTCTTGCAATTTGTCGTAATTCGTCATATAAATAGCGCTCCTAGCTTTTATATAGTTTCGAGAAGATCTCTTCTCATTAGGTCAACACCGTTTTCATCAAGAACACG
>JAZRGJ010000116.1:0-4846 GCA_045644125.1 Eubacteriales bacterium
AGCTCTTTCGCGCGGCGTTAACGTTTTTCTTGAAAAGCCGATGTGCATATCTCTTTCCGAGATTGACGAAATGATAGAGGCTGAAAAGAAAAGCTCGGCAAAAGCTTGCGTTTGCTTCCAGAACCGCTATAACGACTCATATCTCTACGCAAAGGATTTAATAGAAAAATCGGGAGAAAAATTCGACGCTTACGCAACAGTTTTCTGGTATCGCGACGAAAACTACTACCGTGATTCCGATTGGCGCGGAACGTGGGCAAAAGAGGGCGGCGGAGTTATGATAAATCAGGCGATACATACCCTCGATATTCTCACCTCGCTCTTAGGAAATCCGGTAAGCCTTACGGGTACTTCCTCAAACCACCGTTTAAAAGGCGTAATCGAGGTTGAGGACACTGCGGAAGCGCTTGTGGAATTTGACACGGGCGCTAAGGCAAACTTCTACGTAACGACGTCTGCGGCGGCACCAGATACAACTTGCGTCGTTTTACGCTCGAAAAACTATAAAATTGAAATAAGAAGCTCGGATTTGTACGTAAACGGCGAAAAGATACCGTTTCCCGAAGAAAAAAGCTTCATCGGCAAGGAATATTACGGCACTCGCCACCCGAAAATAATAGAAGAATTCTACAAAAAAATTAACACGGGTGCGGATATGCCCGTAAGTCTTGAGTCTGCCGCGCGGGTTATAAGACTCATTCTTGCGACCTACGCTTCATTTGATAAAAAAATAATGATATAAAGGAGAACAATTATGCAAATGACTTTCCGTTGGTACGGCGAAGGTAACGACCGTATCAAGCTTTCGGACATTAAGCAGATCCCCGGTGTTACCGGTATCGTTTGGGCGCTCCACAACAAAATGCCCGGCGAAATTTGGGAAGAGGCTGAAATTGCCGAAGTTAAAAGACAGTGCGACGAATACGGCTTCAATATTGACGTTGTTGAATCTGTAAACGTTCACGACGACATCAAAATCGGTCTTCCCACGAGAGATATGTATATCGAAAACTACAAACAGACGATACGTAATCTCTCCAAATTCGGCGTTAAGGTTATATGCTACAACTTCATGCCCATTTTCGACTGGACGAGAAGTAATCTCTTCCACGAGGTTGGCGACGGCTCAACCGCTCTTTTCTATGAAAAGAATATGATTCAGGACGACTACAACGCCATGGCGAAGTACATTCTTGACTTCACCGAAAAATACAACATGTCATTCCCCGGCTGGGAGCCCGAGCGTATGGCGAAGCTCGACGAGCTTTTCAAGGCTTACGCTGACGTTGACAAGGAAAAGCTTTGGGCAAACCTTAAGTATTTCCTCGAAGCGCTCATGCCCACTTGCCGTGAGTGCGACATCAAAATGGCAATCCACATGGACGATCCGCCCTGGGATATTTTCGGACTTCCCCGTCTTCTCGTTGACGAGCCGAGCATCAACCGCTTCTTAACGATGGTTGACGACGAATACAACTGCTTGACTCTCTGCTCGGGAAGCCTTAACGCAAACCCCGAAAACAACGTTGCTGAAATAGTTAAAAAGCATTGCGGAAGAATCGCTTTCGCTCACATCAGAAACGTTAAGCACTTCGAAAACGGCGACTTCTCCGAGGCGAGCCACCGTGACTGTGACGGTGACACGGGTATACTTGATATACTCAAAGCATATCACGACGGCGGCTTCAAAGGATACATCCGCCCCGACCACGGAAGACACCTTTGGGGCGAGGGCCCCGGCACCGTCCGTCCCGGCTACGGTCTTTACGACAGAGCCCTTGGCATAATGTATATGCTCGGTGTCTGGGATACACTTGAAAAAAACAAGAAATAATTTAGGAGAATAAAAAATGAATTTACCTTTTAATCTTGACCTTTCGGGCAAATGCGCGGTAGTTACCGGCGCCGGCGGTGTTCTCTGCTCCGATTTTGCAAAGGCGATAGCGCAGTGCGGCGCAAAGGTTGCGCTTCTCGATATAAATCTTGATGCGGCAGAAAAATACGCTGAAGAAATCAGACAGGCAGGCGGAGTTGCAATTGCCGTTAAGGCAAACTGTCTTGAAAAGGCAAGCCTTCTTGAAGCTAAGGCTGTTGTTGACAAGGAGTTCGGCGCTTGCGATATTCTTATTAACGGCGCAGGCGGAAACAACCCCAAGGCAACCACCGCAAACGAATACTTCGATATTGACGCTCTTGAAAACCCCGACGTTCAGGACTTCTTCTCTCTTTCCGAAACGGGATTCAAGTTCGTTTTCGACCTCAACGTGACTGCGGCATTCCTTACAACGCAGGTTTTTGCGCTTGATATGGCAAAATCCGGCAAGGGCGGCAACATTATCAACATTTCCTCAATGAACGCATTCCGCCCCCTCACGAAGATCCCCGCATACAGCGCGGCAAAGGCAGCTGTTTCCAACTTCACCCAGTGGCTTGCGGTTCATTTTGCTAACACGGGTATCAGGGTAAACGCTATTGCACCCGGCTTCTTCGTTTCCAACCAGAATAGAGCGCTTCTCTTCAACCCCGACGGAACTCCCACCGCAAGAACGGGCAAAATTCTCCGTGGCACGCCCATGAATCGCTTCGGCGAATCAAACGAGCTTCTCGGCGGACTTATGTTCTTCCTTTGCGATGAGGCTTCAAGCTTCATTACCGGCGTAGTTCTTCCCATAGACGGCGGATTCTCCGCTTATTCGGGAGTATAAGGCATAACGCTCGGCGTTATGCAATGAAATTCGCCCGACAAGTCGGACGATTGAAATAACCTTCGGTCTTGAAATGTTCACTTCGTGAACTTGAAATGCCCACGCAAAATTTGCGTGGGCATATTTCTCTTAGGGCGGATTTCGTTCTATGCCGCAGGCATTTCATGCGCGGAAGCACATTTCATGATTTTTAAAATCATTTCATGCACGCATGTGCATTTCATTTTCACCCCCCTTTCCTTCTCGTTCTTTTGTCTAAATTTCATAGGCTTTTTATGCTATTTCAGCGTTTTTTATTGACAAAATGCGTTATGTAAATTAAAATCAAATTGCAGAAATTTATTTTAAAAGGCGACGCTATGAAGGACGTAAGAATTTTCACAAACAAAAAAAGAAGCAAAAACGATAAATTCTGGGTGAATGCGGGAACAGACGAGCTTTTCCCATACGCAATGTCGGACGAGGGCCGTTTTCTTATGAAAAGAATGGCGAAGTCGGGCGGCGGCTACGTCAGAAATCACTATACCTTCAATAAACAGACTCGCTACGGAATACGAGTCGGCGGCGACGTTTACCGCGAGGACGAAAACGGAAATCCCGTTTACGAATTTGACTGGATAAACAAGTATTTCGAGAGCGTTCTCGAATGTGGCTTAAAGCCGATAGTTGAGCTTGACTATATGCCCGATGCGCTTATCGGCGACAAGGTTGATATACTCCAAGAGGGCACGGACGAGTGCTATCACGACCGCTACTACCCTAATGACTGGGATAAATGGCGCGCGCTTCTTACAGCTTTTATGAATAACCTCGTTGAAAAATTCGGTATAGAGGAGCTTCGCGCCTGGTACTTCGAGGTGTGGAACGAGCCTGACGGATGGCCGATCGACGAATGGGATATGTTCTTTAAGCTCTACGATATTTTCGTTGACGTCGTTAAAGGAATTGACGAGGGACTTCGTGTTGGCGGCCCCGCTTGCTTCCGAGAGTATTTTATGTATCCTTTTCTCAATCACGTAGCAAACGGCGTGAACTACGTAACAGGGGAAGTCGGAACACGCATCGACTACGTTTCCTACCACGTTTACGGCTCATCGGGAGCGTGGCTTCAGCTTCACCCGCTTATGACACCAACAGTACAGCGCTTTTCAATGGAGCTTCTCAGAATGAAGCTTATGATAGATAAATTCCCCGCCCTCAAGGGCATTGAATTCCAGCTTAACGAATGGGGCGTTGTTTCAAACTACGAAAGAACCGTAAAGGAATTCCCCGAGCTTGAAATCAGAAACAGCGAATATTCCGCCCTCTTTATGTTAAAGCTTGCCGATACCGTTATTGAAATCCGTGAAAAATACGGACTTAATATTTCAATGATGCTCTATTGGGGCTTCTCAAACGAAGATAATCTCGGACTTATGTTCAACGGAAACAGAACTCTCACGACACGCGGAGGCGTTTGCAAGCCTATCGAAACCGCGCACGAGCTTCTCTCCATGTGCGAGGGCGATTTTGCCGAAACGAACGTTACCCCGGGCGGCGACGAGGGCGTGCTTGCAACGGCAAGCGACAAGGGCGCAGATGCGCTTCTCTACTACTTTAACGACTACGATAGCAAGAAAAATCTCCCCGACCGCGCATACTCCGTAAGCTTTGAGGGACTTTCGGACGGCGAATACACGCTTAAAATCTACTCTATCGACGATACGCACAACAACACCTACCGCCTCTGGCAGCGCCTCGGCTCACCCGAAGAGCCGAATGAAGAGGAGCTTAGCCTTCTCCACGCCGAGCAAGAGATAACGAGCGAGCTTGAGATTCCCGTAACGGTTTCGGGCGGCAGCTTCACTTATCCCGCAACTCTTTCGACAATGTCGGCAAAGCTTTTGAAGCTTACGAAAAATTAACCGAAAAAACTTCTTTCAGCGAGGGTAGAAATATCCTCGCTTTTTTTATGCGCCAAAACTCTGTCACAGAAAATGCGCAAGTTTGTCACACTTTTTATGCCACTTTGTCACACAATAAATAAATAATAAATAAATAATACTTTCTTTCTCTCTTACAGTAGCGACGAGCGTTTTAAAAGAATTTTTTCTTTTTTTAGGAAAATTCCCGCTTGCGCAGAAAGCTCACTCCTACTGTCC
>JAZRGJ010000117.1:0-4415 GCA_045644125.1 Eubacteriales bacterium
GTTGAGCTGTGCCCCGCTCCGAAAGGATCGTGCTCGCTCTCTTTTCTCGACGTGAAGCCCGAAAGTCCGCCGGGGCGTCTTATTTTCTCGAATTCGTCTTTTCTTCCCGTTATAATCTTATGAACGTACGATTGATGGCCGACGTCGAAAATTATATGGTCACGGGGAGAATCAAAAACTCTGTGAAGCGCAAGGCTGAGTTCAACTACTCCGAGGTTTGAGGCAAGATGGCCGCCCGTTTTTTCGGACTTTTCGATAAGAAAGCGTCTGATTTCTTCCGCAAGATGCGGAATTTCTTTTTCCCCGAGCGCCTTTAAGTCGTCGGGTGAATTTATTTTATCAAGCAAACTGTATTCCATAAATCCTCCTTACGCCGTTGGCGACTTGCCGATTATTTTAACGTAAGCCCTGTAAAATGCCGAATAATCGCCAAAGCCTACTCTGTAAGCCGCTCTCGATGCGGTTTCACCGGCTTCAATAAGCTGTTTTGCGTACATAACCCGCTTTTGATTTACGTAGCCGTGAACGGAAATGCCGTTGTGGCGCTTAAAGGCGCGGCAAAGGTAATATTTGCTTACGAAAAAGCGCTTCGCAAGCTTATCGAGGCTTATGTCCTTTTCAATATGCTCGTTGAGGTATCTGATAACCCTCGCTCCAAGCTCCGCATCCTCCATAGCAACCTTGTCGCAATGGGCGGCGGAAAGAAGAACGATAAGCTCCGAAAGAAGCATTTTTATAAAGAAAACTCTTTGAGTTTCGGGAATGTTTTCCGAATATTCAAGCTGCTCGAAAATCGATATGATAGGTGTCGAATTCATATTCGCAATATAGAAATTCGAATCCGTATCTCCGTTTTTCTTGAAATTTGCAAGCAAATCACGACATTCGAAAAGCACGTCGCTATCGCAAAAATTAAGAACGCAACGCTCGTATGCGCAACCGGAATTCAAATCAACGTAATGATATTCAAGCGGCGGTATAACGACAAGCGTGTGAGGGGCGAGCGGATATTCCCTGCCCTCGATAACGAATTTTCCGCTTCCGTCGATTACGTAAAGAATCTCGTAAACGTCGTGACAGTGTCTGACGTTTAAGTCATTCGGCTTTGGAAGATTTGAGCCGTATGAATAGTAAAATTTTCCGAAGCTTATAGTGATTTTTTGATTCATCAACCAAAATCCCCCGACCTTTTTCAAATTAGCGCAAAATTCGCCTTTTATATTCTATCACAAGCGAGCAATTTTTGCAATAGTTTTCGCAACGTTTACAATAAAAATTTTATTAAAAGTATTGCAAGTTATTTTTCACTATGGTAAAATTGAATTAAAATAACTAATTTGGAGGATAACTTTATGAAACTCGGCGCTCAGATGTATTCTGTCAGAACGGAATGTCAAAATGCAGAATCTCTCAGAAATACTTTCCTTAAGCTTAAGGAAATCGGTTACGAATCTGCTCAGCTTTCCGGCACTTACGACGTTGATGCGGAAACCGTTAAATCTTTTATTGAAGAATCGGGACTTATAATCCCCTCAACGCACAGAAATCCCGAAAACGTTTTGAATTTCACCGAAAAAGAAATTCTTTTCCATAAAACGATAGGCGCTGACCTTATCGGTATCGGCGGTATGCCCCAGCGCTACCACGGCTCGCTTGAATCCGTCCGTCAGTTTATAAGGGATATGAAAGAACCCATAAAGAAGATAAACGACGCAGGTATGAAATTCACCTATCATAATCACGAGTGGGAATTTAACGCTCTTGACGGCACCTGCATTTACGACGTTCTTATCGAGGAAGCTCCCGAAATGGAGTTTATGCACGACGTTTATTGGTCGAGCTTTGCGGGAGTTGATATGATGGGCTACGTTGAAAAGCTTTGCAAATCCGGAAGAGTTACCGATATTCACTTCAAGGATATGGCAAAGGTAAAAACGGACAGAAACTCTATGTGCCCCTGCGGCGAGGGTGTTATCGACTTTAAATCTCTCGTTGCTCTTTGCGAAAAATACGGAGTTCGCAACGCATACGTTGAGCAGGATAACGCTCCCGACTTCGGCGACGTTTTCGAACAAATGAAATTAAGCTTTGACAACCTTTATCCTATTTTTAAGGCATACAGATAATTATGGCAAGATTTATACTTTCAGCCTTTGCGGACGAAGCGGCAAGCTCGCTTGACGGGCAAATATCCGCCCTCTTAAAAAACGGCATTTATCATATTGAGCCCAGAAATATTGACGGTAAGGGTATCCTTGAATACACCGAAGCCGAGCTTCGTGATATAAAAAGAAAGCTTGACGAAAACGGAATAAAAGTCAATTCCCTCGGCTCGCCTATAGGCAAATATAAAATCGAAGACGACTTTGAGCCTCACTTTACCCTTTTCAAAAAGGCGCTTTCTGCGGCTGAAATTCTCGGAACTGAAAATATCAGAATGTTCAGCTTCTTTATCCCCGAGGGAGAAAGAGCGAAATATAAAGGCGAGGTTATCTCCCGCCTTTCCGAAATGACCGAGGAAGCGAAAAAGCGCGGCATAAACCTCTGCCACGAAAACGAGGCAAAAATATACGGCGAAGCGCCCGAAGACGTTGAAGAGATTTTAAAAAGCGTCCCCGAGCTCTATGCAATTTTCGACCCCGCAAACTACAGAATGGCGGGCTGCGACGTTATTTCCGGAATCGAAGCTTCGTTTATAAACTTTAAATATATGCACGTCAAGGATGCGATTTTTGAAGAGCAAATGATAGTTCCCGCCGGTGAGGGCGAGGGAAAAATTGCGGAAATCATCAATATGATTAACGAAAAAGTTGACGGCGCGGTTTATCTAACCCTTGAGCCTCATTTGCATATTTTCGACGCTTACAAAACCATTGACGAGCACGAGCTTCGAGGAAAATATAAATTCAATTCAAACGAAGAAGCCTTTTCTTTTGCGGCTAACGCTCTCAAAAACCTATTAAAGGAAAACGGATTTACCGAAGGAGAAAATAAGGAATGGACAAAGTAAGATTTGGTATCATCGGCTGCGGAAACATGGGAACAAACCATGCGAAAAACTTTCTTGAGGGCAAAATTCCCGACGGAGTTATAACTGCGGTTTGCGATATTAACCCTCAAAAATTTGCATTTTTCAAAGAAAAATACGGTGAAAACATTGGATATTTCGAAAATGCCGAGGATTTATACAAATCGGGACTTTGCGACTGCGTCATAATTTGCACTCCGCACTACAGCCACCCCGAGCTTTCCCTGGCTGCGCTGAAATCGGGACTTCACTGTGTCGTTGAAAAGCCTCTTGGAGTTTATACTCTTCAAGTAAGAGAGATGCTCACGGGAGCGAAAAAATACGACAAGCTCCTCGGCATTATGTTCAACCAGAGAACGAATCCCGCATTTATCAAAATGCGTGATATAATAAAATCGGGTGGTATTGGAGAAGTTAAGAGAACCAACTGGATAATTACCAACTGGTATCGCTCTCAGGAGTATTACGACAGCGGCTCATGGCGCGCAACCTGGTGCGGCGAGGGCGGCGGCGTTCTCTATAATCAAGCGCCCCATCAGCTCGACCTTTTCCAGTGGATTGTCGGCATGATGCCCGAAAGAGTACGAGCTTTCTGCCACTTCGGCAAATGGCACAATATAGAAGTTGAAGACGACGTTACTTGTTACTGCGAATATCCAAACGGCGCAACCGGCGTTTTCATCACGACGACGGCAGACGCACCCGGAACGAACCGCTTTGAGATTACAGGCACGCTCGGTACTCTTATTTATGAAGACAACGGCGGAAAAATCAGCATGACCTATAAGAAGCTTGAATGTGACGAGCGTAAGCATTGCTACGAAACGAAGGAAGCCTTCAGAGCCCCGAAGCACGAAACCGAAGTTTTTGAATTTGAAAACGCGGGCCCTCAGCACTCGGGAATTCTTTCAAACGTTTGCGACGCAATTCTCGGAAAAGACGAGCTTTACGCTCCCGCAGAAGACGGAATTTACGGCGTTATGCTCGCAAACGCAATGCATCTTTCATCATGGCTTGACAAGGAAATCACACTTCCCTTTGACGACGAACTCTTCTATGAGGAACTCAAAAAACGAATTGCGACGTCAAAGCCCCGTGATGGCGTTTCGGAGTCACAAGGCCCCGCAAACTTAAACGGCACTTTCTGATACTGCGAGGATAAAATGAAAAAGACATTCAAAGTTGCGCTTGTCGGTTGCGGAACTATATCGTACGTGCATCTTACGTCACTTTTACATACGGAAGGCGCTAAAATAACGGCGCTTTGCGACGTAAAGCGTGAAAACGCCGAAAAAATGGCAGAAGAATACGCTCCCGACGCCAAGATTTATACGGATTTTTCAGAAATGCTTCAATGTGAAGCGCTTGATGCTGTAAGTCGGAGGCC
>JAZRGJ010000118.1:0-2711 GCA_045644125.1 Eubacteriales bacterium
TTTTTAACAAAGTTAATATTTTGGAGGTAACAATGGATACTAAGCTTTTAATTGTAGATGACGATCCCAATATATGTGATATGTTAAAATTATATTTTGAGAACGAGGGATACAAGATAAAAACCGCTAATGACGGTATTGAGGGCTTTAACTGCTTCAAGATTTACGAGCCCGATCTCGTTTTGCTCGATATAATGATGCCTAAGAAGGACGGCTGGCAGGTTTGCCGCGAGATCCGCGAGATATCCCCTAAGCCCGTTATAATGATTACCGCTAAGGGAGAGGTCTTCGACAAGGTTCTCGGACTTGAACTCGGAGCTGACGATTTCATTGTAAAGCCATTTGATATGAAGGAGCTTTCGGCAAGAATCAAGGCGGTTCTCCGCCGTTACAGCGCTCACTCGAAAACTAACGACGATGAGGTTGTAAAATTTGAAAATATCGAAATCAGCCTTCAGAAATACGAGCTTAAGCTCAACGGCAAGGCTGTTGATATTCCCCCTAAGGAGCTCGAGCTTCTCTATTTCCTTGCATCCAACTGTAACAGAGTTTTCACTCGTGATCAGCTTCTTGACAAGGTTTGGGGATTTGACTACCTCGGCGACTCAAGAACCGTTGACGTACACGTAAAAAGACTTCGTGAGAAGCTTGAAGGCGTTTCTGAAAAATGGATGCTCAAAACGGTTTGGGGCGTAGGCTACAAATTCGAAATTTCAATTTAAAAGTTTTAAGGAGAAAGCTCTGCTAAACGCATGCGGCTTTCTCCTTTTTAAGTATAAGACATAAGTTTCTTTTAAAGCTGATAAACAGTTAAAATAAAACACGGCATTTAGATTCCACACTCGGTTTCTTTATGCCGTGTTATTTATTATTTAAAAATCAAAGCTTAACTGGGATAATACCGAGCCCATTGAGCCGGGATCGCCTTTTTTGCATTTCTTTGCGGCTTCTCCAAGCTCTGCGATTCGCTCTGTAACGAAATCAACCTCAACTCCCTTTTTAGGAAGCTTGATGATCTGAATACCTGAGGCTGTTCTCGTATTCATAAGCTTAACCTTTGCGCTTGATACTATAAGAGCTCGTCCTGCGGAGCTTCTTATGAAAATATCTTTGGGTTTTCCGTCGATATATACTGCGCCAACGAGAGCTGAATCCGTTGAACACGCGCCGGAAATTTTACGGCGGCGGGATTTTGCCTCGTAAGCGGACATTTTAACCTGAGCGCCCTTTCCGTTTGCAAATATATAAACGACTGTATGCTCGGGGACGATGTCGTAAATCATTTTGCAAGCAACAGCGTGCTCATCATCGTCCATTCCAAGCTTTGAGGGGATGTAATCTCCCATTTGCGAAGCTTTGGAAAGCTCAAAATCGGAAACTCTGGCTCTGTAAATCTGCGCCTTGTCGGTGAAGAAAAGAACGTCGCCTCGGTTGTCCGTATCTTCTTCGTAAATAACTATATCGCCCTCTTTGAGCTTTTGCTCGTCTGCCGCCCTTACGGACTGCATTGAAAGCTTTTTGAAATATCCGCCCTTTGTAAACACAAGACGGCAATTGTAGTTTTCGAAGAAAATATCTTCTTTTTTATTATCGCTTGTTTCAAGCTTTTCAACTATTTCGGTTCTTCTTTCCTGGCCGTGCGTCTTTTTGATGCGCTGAAGCGAGGAAATGATAAGAGCCTTAAGCTTAAGCTCGTCTTTAAGCGTTGCGTTAATTTCGGCGATTTCCTTTTCAAGCTCGGCAATTTCCGAAACTCTGTTAAGAATATACTCACGGTTGAGATTACGAAGCTTTATTTCCGCAACGTACTCTGCCTGAAGCTTGGAAAGATTAAAGCCATCCATAAGATTGGGGATAACGTCCTCTTCCCTTTCGGTTTTTCTTATAATTCTTATCGCCTTGTCAATATCAAAAAGAATTTGAGCAAGACCTTGGAGAAGATGAAGCTTGTCCGACTTCTTTTTAAGGTCAAAATTCAAAGAGCGTGTTACGCACTTTACACGGAAATTGATCCATTCAAGGAGAATTTCCCTAACTCCGAGCTGCTTAGGAGTTCCCTCTACGAGTATATTGAAGTTGCAATCGAAATTGTTTTCAAGCTCCGTTGCCGCAAAAAGCTTTTTAAGAACGATTTCGGGATCGGCATCACGACGAAGCTCAAACGTTATAAGCTTTTCTCCGCTTAAGTCGATTGAATCACGTACGTCAGTAACCTCGCGGAGCTTTCCGAGCTTTATCATTTCGGTTGCTTTTTTCATGATCGACTCGATGCAAGAGGAATAAGGAATTTCAATTATATCAATGGTGTTTTTCTTTTTATCGTAGTTGTATTTTGCTCGCATCTTGAAGCTTCCGCTTCCGGTTTCGTAAATTTTCCTCATCTGCTCTCTGTCATAAAGAATCTGAGCGCCGCCCGAAAAGTCGGGCGCTTTTATAATATCGAGGATTCTGTCTACGGTAGTCTTGGGATTTTTGAGAAGCGCTATAGTGGCGTCGCAAATTTCAGCAAGATTGAAAGAACAGATAGAACAAGCCATACCAACGGCAATTCCAAGATTGGGAGATACGAGAATATTCGGAAATGTCGTCGGCAAGAGGGTTGGCTCTGTCAAGGTGTTATCATAGTTTGGAACAAAGTCAACGGCATCTTTGTCAATATCGGAGAAAAGCTCCTGACAGAAGCTGTCAAGCTTTGCCTCGGTGTATCTTGA
>JAZRGJ010000119.1:0-8113 GCA_045644125.1 Eubacteriales bacterium
CAACTTCAGCGCAAGCCTTCTTTCCTACAAGGTTGACTATATCACTTACGAATATAACACCTTCATGGCATACGGCGGAATGAAATATATGACTTATAACTATGATGATGCAGCTTGGGCAGCAGCAGTTGCTGAACAGAACGGACAGCTTAACTACAAATAAGTTGTAATCGCAAAATCATCTTATCAGAGCATACAAATGGGGATAGTTTTATGCTATCCCTGTTTGTTGCTTATTTATCAGTGAACTAAAGGAGCTTAAAATTATGTATATGTTCAAATATATATGTAAAAGAATAGGGCTGATGCTCATGACTTTTACGATTATTTTTGTAACATGCTTCGTTTTAATCAAAATGCTTCCCATAAATTTGTCGGTTGGCATTGGAGAAGATGCTGATAAGCTCAGAGCGATTTACGCTTCACGTGGCTATGACAAGCCCATTCTCGAGCAGCTCGTGCTCTATGCGAAAAGAATATTCTTGCACGGTGACTTTGGTGTAGGTACTACGATGCCAAGCTTCGTTGGCCATGACGTATGGGACACCTTTACAACCAAGCTTCCTCCTACAATTTTGATTAATATATATTCTTCTCTTTTCGCAGTTCCGATCGGTATTGCCCTCGGTATACTTGCGGCTTTGAAGAAGAACAAGTGGCAAGACCACACGATAAGCACGTTGGTTATGGTATTTATATCCGTACCCTCGTTCGTTTACGCATCCCTTTTCCTTTATATCGTTTGTTTTAAAATGAACTTGCTTCCCAAAGGAATGTTGGCGGGCTACGACTATTTCTCGTGGCCGATGTTTAAATCGATGCTTCCTGCCGTTTTCAGTATGTCATTCGGCTCAATAGCAGGATATGCGCGTTACACAAGAGCCGAGCTTACCGAAGTTCTTACAAGCGAATTTATGCTTCTTGCAAGAACCAAGGGTCTTACAAAATATCAGGCAACGGTAAGACACGCACTTCGTAACTCGATGGTGCCTATCTTCCCGTCTATTATCGGTGAATTTATCAGCGTGCTTTCCGGCTCGCTTATTATAGAGAAAATATTCCAGATACCCGGTGTTGGAGATTTGTACCTCAACGCAATCAACTCTCAGGACTACGACTTCTTTATGATGCTTTCGGGCTTCTATCTGCTCGTCGGTCTTGTTGCAGCTCTTGTAATTGACTTGTCGTACGGTATTATTGACCCGAGAATAAGAATGGGGGCGAAGTGATGAGAGCAGAAGATTATAAGATTTCCTCAGAAAAATTCGTGTTTCATTCAATGGGTGAAAATCTTCACGATAAGAAGCTTGAAACCAAGCCTATTTCGTGGTTCAGAGATGCTTTTAACAGATTCGCAAGAAACAAAGCGTCGATTTTCGCCGGAATAGTTATTATTTTCCTCATTCTTTTTGCAATTCTTGCGCCTTTCTTTACTCCTTATACGGTAGCATACGAGGACGCAACCTATTCTTCCGTTTTGCCCAAAAACAAGCTTTTCTATGATCTTGGCATCAAATTCTGGGACGGCGGTCAGAATAAAGACAAGCTCTCGAAGCTCACGTACGACCAGTACCGCGCGATAGAAATCGAAACGGGTGACAGGGTAATTATGACCGAGCCTGAGGTTGCGAGTGAGATTTACATGAAAAAGAAGAAGGAATATTATTCCTTCAGACTCGATACCTATACTGCGGTTGGCGTACAGTACGTTCTTCTTTCAGATGAAGAATACAAGTCCTTGCAGAAATATCAGGACGACCATAATATTCAGGTAATTTATCCCATAACCGAGTTTGATCTTCGCCCTGCGGCAGAGCAGGATAAGAACAACGCTAACGTTTGGTATGCAACCAAGCTTGGCGACGGTAATAAGACCGAAATCGTTTACGATAAGGACGGAAACTTTATTCCGATCTATCTTGCCGATAACGGACTTGACCAGTACACCTCAACTATGTATTGGGAGGGTGACACGAAGCTTTACAACTATGCCGAGCCTAAGGACGGTAATCAGTGGAACGTTCGTGTAAACTACCGTGAATACTATAAGTACGTTCACGCAAAAGCCGGCGACGGCATTGAAGAGCCTCACTTCATTTTCGGAACTAACGACGCAGGTAAAGACCTTTTCGTAGGACTTGCAAGCGGCGCAAGATTCTCGTTTATTCTTGCAATAATCGTTGCGAGCGTTAACCTTATAACAGGCGCTATCTACGGCGCTATCGAGGGTTACTACGGCGGTAAGACCGATATTATAATGGAGCGTATTATCGAAATTCTTTCGTCTATCCCCATGATGATAGTAATTACGCTTCTTAAATATCACCTCAGCGTTTCGCACGTCTTGATTTTGTTTATCTCGTTCTTCTTGACGGGATGGACGGGAATGGCGGGCACGACGAGAATGCAGTTCTACCGCTTCAAGAATCAGGAATACGTCCTCGTTGCCAGAACTCTTGGCGCAAAGGACTCCCGAATCATGTTTAAGCACATTTTCCCGAACGCTATCGGTACTCTTGTTACCAGCTCGGTTCTCGTTATTCCGGGTGTTATCTTCTCGGAAACGTCGCTTAGCTATCTTGGCATTATAGATCTTAACACGGGTTCAATGACGAGCGTAGGTACGCTTCTTGCCAAAGGCCAGAACTTCCTTTTCACCTATCCTCACATGATACTCTTCCCGGCTGTATTTATAAGCCTTCTTATGCTTTGCTTCAACCTCTTTGGTAACGGACTTCGCGATGCGTTTAACCCCTCGCTCCGAGGAACAGACGAATAATTGACCGAAAGGATGGGTAGTATTTATGGATAAGAAACTAGAAGTAAAAAATCTGCAAATATCCTTCCGTACGCAAGGTGGAATTGTTAAGGCTGTTCGTAATATCTCTTTCGACTTATATAAGGGTGAAACTCTTGCGGTCGTTGGAGAATCGGGCTCGGGTAAATCCGTTACGAGTAAGGCTATTATGGGTATACTCGCGCAGAACTCCATAGTTGAGGGCGGCGAGATTTTATACGACGGACAGGACCTTCTTAAAATATCCGAAGAAGATTTCCATAAAATCCGCGGCGACAAAATCGCCATGATATTCCAGGACCCCATGTCAAGCCTTAATCCGATCATGCGAATCGGACAGCAGCTTACGGAAGCTATGATTTTGAAAGCTAAGACCGGTAAGAGAAATGCGAAAAACGCATTCAACACACTCTTAAAGGTTCTTGGCGAAAATATCAATAATTACGACGCCGAGCGTGGCGTTGACAATAAAATTGACGTTGCGGCAAAGCTTAAAAAGTTTGACGACTTCTGCATCACCGCAACTAAGATTGAGGGCGCTTTCAACGAAGCGTACGGTGTTGCAACCCAGCTTGACGTTGATATAGATTCGGCTCTTCTTATGCTTAATAAGAATAAGACCGACATTTTCCAAGCGCTTCGTCATATAATAAAGATTTTCCCCGCATCGTATAACCCTTACGTCGTTCTTGAAAGTGAGGGCGCGCCGATTTACGAGGATTTGAAACTCGCCGTTCCCGATAAGCACTTCGACGTACCGGCTGTGATTTCAGCTCTCACGAGGGCTCACGAGCTTATCAAGTGCGCTCTTCAGAAGGAGAAGGTAAACTTCTTCTCTCTCGGCTACTACATGATGGTGAAACCCGAAGCAGACGTATCCGACATTCCCGTTTCCGAGCTCAATCAGATGACTCGTGAATTCCTTGATAACGATTTTATGATCGACTTTATCAAGATGGCGGAAACCGGCGTTATGTATTCTCGCAAGCGCTCTATCGAGAGCAAGAAAGACACCTTGCCGAAGCTTAACGAGGCTCTTTCCTACTTCAAGAGTGAAAAGCTTGAGAAAAAGGCTGCTCTTGAATATGCAAAATCGCTTACCGCAAGCGTTGAAGCCTCGATTGACAGACTTGCAGTTCGCAAGGAGAGCGCTGAGTACGTTTTCCATTCAGCTATTTCCTCTGCGATCAACGAGTATTTTGACGGTGTGATACGCAATCCCATTGAGGAAAAGATTTACCTTAAAAACAAGGCTAAATACGATGCGATTTCCGCAAAGGGCAAAATCCCCGATTGGACTCTTAAGCCTCAGATCGTAGTAGACCTTGAGCTTAAGATTTCAAATATCGCAAAGATAATTGAAACCCTCATCGCAGCTTATGAAAGAGCTATAGCGAATGAGTTTAATTCTCAAGACGCCGTAGTTGAAATTATAGATTTCTTCAAGGAGCAGGCGTCGAGAGTTATCGTTAAGATGAATAAGAGCATTGCCAAGGCAAAGGCTATCAAGCTCATGGAAGAGGTTGGTATTCCCGAGCCCGCAACACGTTTCCGTCAGTACCCCTTTGAATTCTCAGGCGGTATGAGACAGAGAATAGTTATTGCAATCGCTCTTTCGGCAAACCCCGATATTCTTATATGCGACGAGCCCACGACGGCTCTTGACGTTACGATTCAGGCGCAGATACTTGAGCTTATCAACGAAATTAAAAGACAGAGAAACCTCTCGGTTATCTTCATCACTCACAACCTTGGCGTTGTTGCTAACATGGCGGACAGAATTGCCGTTATGTATGCAGGTAAGATAGTTGAGAAGGGTATGTCGGAGGAAATTTTCTACGAGCCCGCGCATCCTTACACCTGGGCGCTTCTTTCCTCGATGCCTGACCTTAATACCACGGAAAAGCTCGAATCCATACCCGGCGTTCCGCCGAATATGATTTATCCGCCTAAGGGTGACGCTTTCGCAGCGAGAAATAAGTATGCTCTTGACATCGACTTTGAGCTTGAGCCGCCGCTTTTCGAAATTACGGAAACGCACAGCGCGGCAACCTGGCTCCTCCACCCCAATGCGCCCAAGGTTGAAATGCCGAAACTTATCAAGGCGCGTATAGAACGTATGAAGAAGGAGCAAAAATAATATGGAAAAAGAAGTATTATTAAAAGTCGAAAATCTTCAGCAATATTTCAAGATGGGCAGACGTGAGCTCCGCGCTGTTGACAACGTAAGCTTTGAAATTTTCAAGGGCGAGGTTTTCGGCCTCGTTGGTGAGTCCGGTTGCGGAAAAACCACGACGGGACGTTCCATCATCCGTCTTTACGATATAACCGGCGGCTCGGTTTACTATAAGGGCGAGCGTATTTGCGCCGGAGCTCGCAGCTACAAGGACGCAATCAAGCGCGCTAAGGCTGATTTGAAGGCGGGCAAGATAACGCTTGAAGAATATCAGGAAATCTATACGAAGAATCAAGCGGAAATCAAGCTTGCTCAGCAGGATCATAAGAAATGGAGCCGTACGAGAGGCGAGAACCGTCTTACGAACGAAATCCAGATGATCTTCCAGGACCCGATAGCATCGCTTGACCCTCGTATGACAGTTCACGATATTATCGCTGAAGGACTTATTATCCGTGGAATCAAGGATAAGGAGTTTATTGACCGCGAGGTTTACAGAGTTCTTGAAACCGTTGGTCTTGTGCAGGAGCACGCAGCGCGTTATCCTCACGAGTTCTCCGGCGGACAAAGACAGCGTATCGGCATTGCCCGTACAATCATTATGAATCCCGAATTGATCATAGCCGACGAGCCTATTTCCGCTCTTGACGTTTCAATTCAGGCTCAGGTTATCAATCTTCTCAACGAGCTCAGCGAAAAAATGGGCCTTACCATTATGTTCATTGCCCACGACCTTGCGGTTGTAAAATATTTCTCAACGAGAATTGCGGTAATGTACTTCGGTAAAATCGTTGAAATCGGCACGAGCGAGGAGCTTTTTGCGCATCCTTTCCACCCCTATACGCGCTCGCTTCTCTCGGCAATTCCCCTTCCCGATCCCATTACGGAAAAGAACAGAAAGAGAATTACCTACAACCCCGTGCTTGACCACGATTATTCCAAGGAAGGTCCCTCGTTGCGTGAGATCTACCCCGGACACTCCGTTTATTGCAACACTGAGGAATATGAAAAATACTTGAAAGAGTACAACAATAAATGAAAAAAACAATAAGATGTTTGATTATCGTTTTAGTTGGCAGCTTGTTTGCATTTTTAATTTCGGTTGCGAGAGGCGTTTTCGGAGCGGCGGATGCAACTGCCGTATATCACGCTCTTTGTGACGGATTTACCGTTGTCGGAATCGTGTTTACGGGCTTCGGTTTGCTTCTTTTCGTGAGCAATGAAGGCGCGTTTGACGGCCTTTCATATGCCTTAAAGGCGTTTTTCGGAATGTTCCGTAAAAGCTATTCGAGAGAAAGCTATTACGATTACAGAACAAGGCGCGGCCAGAAAAAGATGAACTTCACGTCGCTTTTAATTTCAGGCCTTGTTATCATCTTAATTGCAATAGTAATTTATATTCTTTATAGGAATAGTATAAAGGTTTAAAAAAAGAGTCGGATTTTTCCGACTCTTTTTTCGTTTCTTAAGGCGTGAATTATTGACAAGAGAGGTATGTTGTGTTAAAATATATAAGTAAAAGTATGTCTTGAAAGAGAGTGTGTTATGTTAAAAGTTGAAAGAATCAGCGTTGTTAATATGGAAAACGCCATAAGAGGCGCAAGAAACCCTATGAACAGCTGGGCAAGAATGGATAGCTACTATAATGAAAAGGGCGAGTACGTGCTTGGTGAAAACGACCTTGCGCTTGCATCAAAGCTTGCCGCAGCGGGAAGCGACCACAGAAAGTTTTTGCGCCAGATAATAGTAAGCATGGACATAACTGCTCCGCTTTACTGGTGGAAAGAGTTTGACACTTATAAGGTAGGCACGGTTGCTAACTCAACGTCAACCATGCACAAAATTCAGGCTAAGGAATTTTCGCGTGACGATTTCTCGTGCGACAGACTCACGCCCGATGCGCTTGCGGTGCTTGATTCCATGATCGAATATCTCGAAGGCGAGAGAGTTAAATTCGTTGAAACCAAGGAAAAAAGCCATTGGCACAATATGATTCAGCTTCTTCCCTCTTCCTTTAATCAGATGAGGACTGTAAGCATGAATTACGAGGTTCTTATAAATATCTATTACGCAAGACGTTATCATAAGCTTGCCGAGTGGCACACGCTTTGCGATGAAATCGAGAAGCTTCCCTATGCCGATAAGCTCATACTTGTAAAGGGACAAAATTGAAATGGCGTCTATCTTTGATTTGTTTAAGAAAATTGAGAGCGCGGATTCCTCTTGCGGCAAGATAACGCATATAATAGCGGGGCTTGGAAATCCCGGCGTGGATTATGAGAAAACCCGTCACAATGCGGGATTTATGGCGATTGATAAGATTGCCGATGATGCCGGTGTTAAAATTTCGCGCCTCAAATTCCGCTCGCTCGTTGCGGAAGCTGCAATCGGCGGCGCCCGTGTTCTTTTAATGAAGCCCGAAACCTTTATGAACAACTCCGGAGAAGCTATTGCGGAGGCGGCATCGTTCTACAAAATTCCGCCCGAGAATATTATAGTATTGCACGACGAGATAAGCTTTGGCGTCGGTGTAATGAGGATAAGGCGCAAGGGCTCTGCCGGCGGCCACAACGGACTTAAGAGCATTATCGAGCATCTCGGCAGTGATAATTTCCCGAGAATTAAAATCGGCGTTGGGCAAAAGCCTCGTCCCGATTACGACCTTGTGTCGTGGGTGCTTGGCAAATTCCCGGAATCCGATATTCTTACGTTGAAAGAAGAGTTTCCGAAAATCAAAGACTCGGTCACGCTTATGGTCGAGGGCAAGATAGAGGAAGCTATGTGTAAATATTCTAAATAAAGGAAAACCTATGAAAAGACTTACAAGTCTTATTCGCCGTGACCGTGAGTTTTCGGCTTCAATGGAAGCTTTGCGGGCAGAATTCTTGAAAAAAGAAGCCTTGCCCATCGTTATAAACGGACTTTCGGGCGGAGCTTCAAGCGCTTACCTTGTTGAGAGCGTTATTGAAGCGGGGCGAATAACGGGTACTCCGCCTCTTATTATATGCGGCTCTGACGGCGAGCGTGAGCGAGTTTTTGCTCTGCTTTCGTCGGGTGGTATAAATGCGAGGCAGTACAAGCCAAGAGATTTAGTTTTTTATAACGTTTCTGCCTCCCACGATATTGAGCGTGAGAGGCTT
>JAZRGJ010000120.1:0-23257 GCA_045644125.1 Eubacteriales bacterium
TTTTGATTTTATATGTTAGAATATTTTCAAGAAAGAGGTGCGCCATGATAAAAGAACTGTCAAGTGAAATATTTTATTTTAACAATGACGTAAAAAGTCTCGGTGAAGGATGCTCGCGCCATTATCATAACCTTTTCGAAATCTACTATATGAAAGACGGCTCTTGCAACTACTTCATAGACAATAAGGTTTACGAAATTAAAACGGGAGATATAGTTCTTATTCCCGACGGCGTTATACATAAAACCAATTACGGAGAAAAGCCGCACACACGCTTGCTTATAAACTGCTCCGCAAATTATATCCCAACGAGCGTTTCCGAGCATATTCCGAAGCTGATTTATCTTTACCGCAACGAAGCGGCGCTCCCCGAAATCGACGAAATATTCGCAAAAATCGAAAACGAATACAATTCCCCCGACGAGTTTACGGGAGAAGCCGTCAGGTGCCTTATATACTCTCTCTTTTTCGTTATGGCGAGAAACAACAACAGCTTCACGAACAAGTCAAGCAGCAGTATGCTCGTGGAAGAATGTGTTAAAAATATAAAAAAGAGCTTTATGAATCCTGTCAGCCTCTCGGAAATGGCAAAGCTTTACTCCGTGAGCCCCGAGCATCTTTCCCGCATATTCAAGAAAGAAACGGGCTTCGGCTTTAACGAATTTATAACGCTCGTAAGACTGCAAAGAGCGGAAGCCATGCTCAAAAACGAAAACGGAAAAACCATATCCGAAATCGCTTACGCCTGCGGATTTAACGACTCAAACTATTTTTCCGACAAATTCAAAAAAGCTTACGGAATCGTGCCGAGCGAGGTTAAAAAGAAATTTCTCAAATAAAAGAAGAGGTTAACTTCATCAAAGAAGCTAACCTCTTTTTTCTTTCAATATCTTTTCGGGGGCCATACCGTATATCTGAACGATTGACAAATTTTCGGAATAAAGAATATCGTGGGGAGTTATTATTTTTCCTCCGTTTGAATCAATGTCTATTCCGTTTTTCATATATGCATACCATATGAAATGCGAGCAATGAGTTGAGCGAAGCTCGTCGGGAGCTTTGTCGGTGAAAATGCCGGCAAGAATACCGTATCTTACGCCGATAAGCTTCTCTTCGGTGTAGCTTGCGACCACCGCGCCGATTTCGGAGTTTGCCCTTAATATAACGAAGGCGGGACGGGAGAAAAAGTGGCTCACGTGGACGTAGTCGACAGGTGTTCCGTAACCTGAGGCCTGCGCCATAATTCCAAGCCTTGCGTTAACCACCATTGAGGCGTGCCCAAGACCTATGAAAGATAAAAACGTTGTTGGGCTGTAGAGTATATCGCCGTTTTCAAGATATGCGTATTCCGCAACGCCGGATTCGAACGAGCGCTTAAGATAGCCCGTAAACGGAGCGAATGAATTAAGATAAAAATCCTGCTTTTCAAAATACTGATCCTGAATTTTAATTATCCTCGAAACAAGGCCTCTATCACGCAATCCGTCTATACCCAGCCGAGTCAGACCGGTTTGCAAAAAGAGCGTTTCGTAATCCTCGTCGCTAAGAGTTTCCTTGACTAAAATTCCGCTTATGTCGATTTTTTCATAATTCGGAAGATAGGGCTTATATGCGGCTCGCACACGTATGCCTATTTCAAGAACCAGCGCCAAAGAAACGGCTGCGATAAGAAATACAGCTATAATTTTTATTGCTCTTCTTTTTAAAGCCTTTGCCATAATCACCTTTCAAAAAGAAGATGACGGACTCGTCATCTTCTTTTTATTTTCACGAATTATCCGATTTTAATTGGGGGCGGGGTTTTCTTTGTTTATGTAAGAATTGTAATACTGAACGATAATGTTAACGAGCTCGGCATCGGAAATTTCTTCCTTGCCGCCGATATTTTCGATAATATGCTCGGAAACCTCTCCGAACACCTCATCCATCTTTTCTCTGTTCTCGCTGATTTCAAGCTCCGTTATAAAACCGTTTTCAACCGCCATTTTTTCAACGGAGGAGGCTACGGCATTTTTATAAGCTTCGTCGCTCTCGTAATTTTCGGATTTAAGCTCTGCGATTTCCTCGATGCTTCCCTTTACCTCGCCATATATTCTATCAACCTCTTCGTCGCTGAGGCCGGTGGATTCAAAGGAATCCAAAAGGCTTTCCTTTGCGTAAACCACGCTTAACTTAACGAGAGAGTTTATAAGGCCCTTCGTTCTTACGTTTTTATCGAGAATTTCAACGGCTCTGTCTATCGTGGTTTTTCCGCTCGCATCGGTTTTTAAAAGAAGCTTCGCAATATCGGTATCTTCTGCGGATTCGGGATCGGAAGGCCCGTTTGCCACATCAAACACGCCCTCGTTGATAAATAAGAAGAGGAAGTCGGTAATAGTTTCAAAATCCTCTCTTACGGTTTCGCGCGTTGCGTTTTTAAAGACTCCGAGAAGTTCAAGAACAAGGCTTTTCGTCGGTTCTTGCATATCGGATGCAATCGCATCCTCTAAGACGGACGTTGAGCTGTTAACAACGTTTACGAGAATGGGAGCGAAATAATTGCTGCTGTCTATTGCGTCTATAATTTTTCCTATAGATTCTTGCTCGGCGGGGGTGAGCGATGTGAGGTCGGATTTTATATTACTTGCCTCTGTGTAAACGAAAAGTACCGTGTCAATTTCGCCTATCATATCAACGTTATTGCCGCCGACCTTGATATTTGCAAGAGAATTGTAGATATATTTTCCGCCAATCTCGGTGAAGAACTTGACGGGCGCAGAATCAAAGGTTTCTTTAAGATTTACGTCGTAGAAATCAACGATTTTCTGCTCGGACTCGCTAATATTGTCCTTTGAGCGAATCGTTTCAACCGTTCCCGAAAACGTATTGGCAATGCCGAGAACGGGAGAGAGGAGCAAGACGGAAACCGCAACTCCCTGAACGAAGCCGAGCAACATTCCGAAAAGTCTTGTAAGCTTATTGTTTTTCTTCTTTCTGAAGCCGAATATACCCGAAAGAATTGCGTGCACTATCCACATCACAGCGCTTATAACTATAAAAGCGGGCACGAATACGACGGGGCCTATTACAAGCGCAAGAGGAATTGCGGCAACGAATCCGAAGAGGGCGGGATTTACTCCCGAAAGAGCGTCCTTCGTTTCCGCATCCAGCGTCAAGCCGAATGACTCAAGCCTTGCGAAAATATCAAGCATCGTTGCGTTTTCAAAATATCCGATAACAGCGCCGTACAAAATCTTTACGGCAACGAAGCTCAGAACGGCAGACACAACTATCGTTAAGCTTCTCACTGTCTGACGCTTTATTCCGCGAGAAAGTCCTTTCAAAGCGCCGATAAGACCGAGAAAACCCGAAAGCCCGAGAATCGACGCAATTACTATAGTTTTAATATCGCCCATTCGAAATACCTTCTTTCAAAACTAAAATAGTGGGTAAGAATATATTAACATAATATTGAACTTTTGTCAACATTAAGTATCAGTTTCCAAAGCTTTCCTTGCGCCAAGTATAGCCTTAAGCTTCAGAACGGCTATTTCGGTTTTGGCATCCTCGATTTCGCCTTTCATAACCATTTCATAAAGCTCGTCAAGGGGGATAAATTCCACGTCAAGAAACTCGTCGTCGTCAAGCTCCCTTTCTCCGAAAGATAAGTCCTCCGCAAGATACATATGAATTCTTTCGCTTACGATTGCGGGCGACGGAACGAATGCGCCAAGGGGCGTGTAACGTTTTGCCCGAGCTCCCGTTTCCTCACGAAGCTCACGCTTTGCAGCTTCCAAGGGGTCCTCTCCTGCAAAGTTTAATTTACCTGCGGGAATTTCTAAAAAGACACGCCCATGTGGGTATCTGTACTGTCTTTCCATAATAATGCGGCCGTCGGAAAGAAGCGGTATAACGCACACAGCGCCAACGTGAAGGCACATCTCACGCGCGGCCTCCTTGCCGTTTGGAAGCTTTACCGTGTCCTTTACAACGTGAAGCACCGCTCCCTTGAAAATTTCTTCTCTCGCTATAAACTTTTCAGAAAGATTTGACATAAAGAATCCTCTTTTTCCCTTTTTATCCATTCTAACATTATATAAGAAAAAAGTCAAGAAAGTTCACAACGGAAACAAATTTTTGCTTGAAAAAATCAAAACTTGGGTGTATACTAGAATAAAAAGCCTTACGGCGAAGGAGTTTTGTTATGAAGCTTGGCGTTTTAACTAATCTTTTCGGAAATCTTCCCTTTTCCGAAGCTCTTGAAATTTTCAAATCTCTTGGAATCGAATCTCTTGAAATAGGCTGCGGAGGATACCCCGGAAACGCTCATTGCGACCCGAGAAAATTACTTGAAGACGATACCGCGCGTGAAGCCTGGCTTTCATTGATCAAGTCTTACGGCTTTGATATTTCAGCGCTTTCCGTGCACGGAAATCCCGTGCATCCCGATAAGGCTGTAGCAAAGAAATTCCACGACGATTTCGTTGCAACCGTGCTTTTTGCCGAGAAAATAGGAATTGATACCGTCGTTACCTTTTCCGGCTGCCCCGGCGGCTCACCCGAGGATAAAACTCCCAACTGGGTGACTTGCCCTTGGCCCGATGATTTTCTCTCTGCGCTTGACTATCAGTGGAACGAAGTTTTAATTCCCTATTGGACGGAAACCGCAAAATTCGCAAAGGAGCACGGAGTTGCTAAAATCGCATTCGAAATGCACCCCGGCTTCTGCGTTTACAACCCCGAAACTCTTCTCAAATTGAGAGCCGCCGTCGGCGACACAATCGGCGCAAACTTCGACCCCTCACACCTTATCTGGCAAGGAATCGATCCCGTAGCGGCAATCAGAGAGCTTCGCGGCGCAATTTATCACTTCCACGCAAAAGACACGAAAATCGATAAATACAACACCGCAAAATTCGGCGTTCTTGATACGAAGCACTACGCAAACGAAGCCGAGCGCTCTTGGATATTCAGAAGCGTTGGCTACGGAAACGGCCTTGACTTCTGGCGCGATATGATTTCGGCGCTTCGCCTTGCAGGCTACGATAAGGTTATGTCTATCGAGCACGAGGATTCCCTTATGACGCCCCTTGAAGGCCTTACTCACGCAGTTGAATTTTTAAAAGAATCCATTATAAAAGAGCCGAAGCCCACGGGTATGAGCTGGGCGTAAGGCTAATATCAAAAAAGCTCAAAAACTATGTTTTTTGGGCTTTTATTTTTGTATTTTGTGAAAATAAAACAATTTTTTTGAAATTTTTACGAAAAATATATTTACTTTTCACATATAATATGGTAAAATATATTTGCGGGGGAGCCCGCTCCGCCGCAATATGCGAAAGGAATTGATATTATGAAAATCACGATTTACGGAAAACAGATGACCGTCAGAGAAAGCCTTAAGGAAGCTATCGACAAAAAACTTAAGAAATTCGATAAATTTTTCGGCGCTGACACCGAAGCTTTCGTTACCTGCAAAACCAGAAAGGGTGACAAAATTATCGAGATTACCGTAAATTACCGAGGCACGACGTTCAGAAGCGAGGAAGAAAACGAAACCTTTATAACCGCCCTTGACAGAGCAATGGAAAGCCTTGAAAGACAGATTCGCAAAAATAAAACAAGACTTGGAAAAACCATACGCGAGGATGCTTTCCGTGAGGACGACTATGAAGACGAATATACCGAAGAGGGCGAATTTGACATAAGAATCAAATCATTCTCACTAAAGCCTATGACAGCCGAGGAAGCAATACTCCAAATGAACCTTTCAGGACACGATTTCTTCGTATTCCTTGATGCCGACTCGGGCGACACCTCGGTTGTTTATAAAAGACGTGAGGGCTCTTACGGTTTGATTATACCTGAGAAATAAAAACATAACTCAAATCAAAACACCTCATCCACCGCCGCGGCGGTCCCCCTTCCCCCGCTGGGGAAGGCTTGAACGAGGGCTCTTACGGCTTAATTATACCTGAGAAATAAAAACATAACTCAAATCAAAACACCTCATCCACCGCCGCGGCGGTCCCCCTTCCCCCGCTGGGGAAGGCTTGGACGAGGGCTCTTACGGTTTGATTATACCTGAGAAATAAAGCATTTTTTTTAAAGACGGATTTATTTAGAGCAGAAAGAGCCGTTCTTCGCGCACGTCGGCGTACTTGGTACGACAGTGTGCGAAAACGGCGCTAACAAATAAAACAGGCGCTTAATCTTAAAGCGCCTGTTTCTTATTTGTGGTTATGCCTAAATAAATTCGTCTTTTACCATTTTTTGTCTTTGGTGTAGACAGTTCCGTTTTCGGTCTGGTCTTTGCCTCTGTCGTCCTGGAACATTTTCGTTCCCTTTTTGCACTCAACGCCGGAAATCTGAAGATTTTTCATTCCGCCCGCAAGCTTTATTGCGTTAACGCCGGCGGCATAAACGTTTCTTACCGTAATATTATAGGTTTCGTCGTCTGTTGAATGGCGGTTTCCGCCGTAGGGGTGCAAGTCACCGATTTTAACCGCGTTACAGCCGTGGTCAAGGTGGGGAGAATGTTCGCTTTGGTCGCAAACTCCGTCGATAAGAATATCGTGAAGCTTTGTGCCGCCCTGGTTAAGAAGTCTTACCATTGAGCAGTAAGAAGCCGAGCGAATATTCTTTATCGTGATATTGCATATATCGGTGGGAAGCTCAGAGCAACAGAAGTTTTGTTCGTTTTTACCGTAAAGAGCGGTAAGAGCTACGGTATCGTCCTCAACGAAGCCCGTGATATTCTCGATAAGGATATTGTTACAGCCGCAGCGAAGGTCAATTCCGTCTGCGTTTTTAACGAGAGTTTGTTCGTATTTTGAGAAGATAAGCCCACGGTGGATTTTGCCGTTTTCGTCAATTCTCGTGTCGTTTGCGCAGAAATCTACGTTTCCGATATAGCCGTTACGGCAGCCCCAGAACGTAAGAGCCCACCAACCCTGATTGCGAACCTGAATTCCTGAAATATAAAATCCGTCAACGTTTCCGAAATTCAGAATATTGTTATTCCAGATAGCGGGAAAACCGTCCTTATTCTGCGTTCTTTCGGAAAGTCCGTTATATTCCTCGTTTCCGTCGAGAATTGCAAAGCCACGGCCCTTGATTGTAATGTTTTTATTTGCGCCCGCAAGAGTTCTTCCGAGCTCTGTGTTAAAGTTTTCGTTTTGGAAAATGTTTGTGTAAACGCCCGTCGCAACTCGGAGATGGCAGTTTTCAAGCACGATACAAATATCCGAGGGCAAGCGAACAGGCTC
The DNA here is from genome assembly GCA_045644125.1 of Eubacteriales bacterium. Taxonomy (GTDB): domain Bacteria; phylum Bacillota; class Clostridia; order Oscillospirales; family CAG-272; genus UBA1740. The sequence goes on from JAZRGJ010000120.1 coordinate 7,248, forward strand.
TTCTATATCCCAAAATCCAGTGATAGTTGCGGTGCGGCTTTCGTCGGCGATAGCTTCCGCAATTTTCGCTCTTATGTATTCCGCGCCGCCATTTTTAAATTCGTTTATAGCCATTTTATCTCCGTATTACTTCTTAAATTCAAGTATTTCAAACTCGCAGGAAGCTATAGTTTTCTCGATTCTTTCGCCCTTGAAGTCTATGATTACGTCCTGCTTAAGATTGAAGTCGGTATTGAGAACGTACATTTTGTACATCGTTTCGTCCTCGTAAACCGCAAAACGAATTTTATCACTTGAAATAACCTTAATGTCCGATTCTCTGTGGCTTGCCGTGAGAAGATTTTTAACCATCATTCTGTAAAGCGGGAATACCTCGGGCGCGCCGGGATACTCGGAGTTGCCCATAAAGATAACGTATCCGTCACCGTACTTATTTTCCGTTACGCAGGGCCACATATGCTCATCGTTCGTTTTGATTGTATCCGAAAGATAGCAAACGGGGGTTGCGTTCGTAATTTCAAAGTCAACGTAGTTGGTGTATCCCGCGCTCCAGCATGGGTCGCAGAAGAAATTGAGCGTTCCGGGGTACATAACTCCGGGAATAATGCTGTTTCTTGCAAACTTATATCCGTCATTCGTGCGTGTTTCGGTATCTTTAATCTTAACGCCGAGAAATTCTTCAAAATCTACGTCAAGGAAGTCGCCTTTCTTTTCTCTGTCAACGCTCGTTCTCATATGAGCCGCAGTTATAAGAAGACGTCCGCCGCCGCGAACGTATTCACGGAAGGTTTCGTAAATTTCTTTGGTCATAGTATTCCAACCGCAGAAGATTACCCAATCGTATTTCTTAAGAACTTCGAGGGGACAGGTTGCGGGGATAACGTCGTACTGGCCGTAGCCGGGAGAGTGGCTGAGATCGTAGTCACCGCAGTTTTTAGCGTCGTGCCATTCACAGCTTCTGTATACGTCGTCAAGAACTCTGTAGGAAAATTCGGGAGCGGCAAAGCCCCATTTTTCTACGTCGTACTGTCCCCAGAGCGACGAAGAGTTACCCCAGCCAAAGCCGTCAAGATTACCCTGAACAAAAGCAACCTTGGTTATAGGTCCGTCCTCACCGGGACGAACGTCCTCGTTTGCGAAAAGCGCAAAATCCGTCGCGGTTTTAAGGTTTGCCTGCACTACGGGGTGGTCTTCGGGGAACTGGTCGCCAAACGTATGTATATCCGCATAACCGCCCTCAAGTCCGATAAAGTCAAGGCCTGCCATATAAGATGTCATATACTCGATTTTCATTCTCTTGGCTTTGAGTACGTCCTCGTTTCTGTTTCCGCCGTACCATTCGTGAGCAAGCCAGCCGCCGAGAACGTTGCATTTAGCCGCGCGTGTTGCGCCGCGCGCAAAGTTCATAATCTGCTCCATATTTCTTGGAGCAACCTCAACGACGCAGAAGTCAGCGCCCGCTTCAAAGGCGTAAGGGAAAATCGTAACCGCCTCAAGAGCAACGATTGCCGGCGGCTCCGCATCTACGAGAATTTGCTTGAATTTATTGAACTGTTCTATATAAGTGTCTTTTGCTTCTTGCGCGTTTTCAAGGCCCTCAACCGGGTTTTTGCTCGAATGGAAATAGAAATTTTTCATTCTTTCCTGATACTCGGGCGAATCATCGGGCTGCGGTACGTACTGCCAATTTTTATATCCCTCTCGGTACGAGCGAGCCTTGCTTGTATAATATCCGCCGAACTCAAGGGTTTCAATGCCCATGAAGTATTCGCCCGCAATTTCCTTAACCTTCTCTATACATTCCTTGCGGCAAGCAGGGTTATCCTCCATAGGCTTAAGTTGACGAACGTCGGGACGGAAGGTGAAATAAATTCCGTGATCACTCATATACTTGCTTATTTCATAAAGAAATTCCTCGGTAATATGCTCTCGTCCTCTTTCGGGAACGTTCGTTTGCATCGTTATGTATTTAAAAACTTTTCCGTCACCGTACTTCTTGATTTCGTCAATCATTTTTTCGGGAATAAATTTAAAATCGCCGATAGCAAGTCCTGTCAGCATGTGCTTTGGTTTTTTCATTTTACACTCCTTTAAAGCATTCGATTTTTATTTAAGCTTAACAAACTTATTCTAACATCACAAATATTTTGTGGCAATAGTTATTTTACGAAAATTTTTCGTAAAATTCGCTTTTTGTATTGATTAGCGATTTTTTTTGTGATAAAATATATAAAAAACTTTGAGGATTTTGTTATGACTCTCGAAAACATAGCGCTGGAAGCGGGAGTTTCCGTCGGAAGCGTTTCAAAGGCGTTTAAGGGTAGCCCCGAAATCAGCAAAAAGACGCGGGATAAAATTTTCGAAATAGCAAAAAAGCACGGTTGCTTTGACAAATACTATAAAGTGCCGCGCCACCGCCCCGTAATAGCTCTTATGCCGCCAGAGCCCGAAAGCGAATACTACGGAAACGAAATCGGCGTGCTTGAAAGAGCCTTGTTCTTGCGCGGAGCAGATACCTTAATAGCATTCACGCGCTTTAGCCCCGAAAAAGAGGCAAGACTTTTCCGCATGCTCGCATACGAAATGAAAATTGACGGCTTTATACTCTGGAGCGACGGAGAGCTTATAAAAAATAACGACAAAATACCGCTGGTTGCCCTGACCTCGCGCGATAGCACGGATAATAACGCAGACGTTATAAAAATCGACACGGACGCCGCAATTTCCAAGCTTGCTGAAACACTTAAAAGCTTTGGGCATACGAGGGTTGCATTCATAGGCGACAAGTATTCGCACAAAAAATGCGAAGCTCTTCGCAAAGCAATGAGATGTGCGGGAATCCCCGTTCACAACAACTATATGATTATATCAGACAAGCGATTTGCAGATGCGGGAATTGAGGGTATGAAAAAGCTCGCAAGCTGCCCCGGTATTCCCACCGTTATCGTTGCGGCATACGACGAAATAGCATACGGCGCTATGCAATATGCCGAAAAGGCAGGCTATAAAATTCCCGACGATATTTCTTTCGTTGGAATGGACGATATTTCCGTAACGGAATATCTTGGTGTTCCGTTAAGCTCTATGCACTTTGAGCTTGATAAAATAAGCGACCTTATCGCAGACCTTATATTCAAAAAAATCGAGAACAAACACTATAAAGAGCGCTCGGAGATTACGGTTCCCGTTACGCTCAAAATCCGCGAATCCCTTAAGGATATAAGCAAAAAATAGGAGAAGTTTATGAAAATTGCAATTTTAGGCGCAGGAACTTGGGGCGCGGCTTTAGCCTCGCTTCTTAAGAGAAACGGACATACTGTAACGCTTTGGTCGGCGCTTCAAAAAGAAATAGATATGCTAAAGGAAACCGGCGAGCATAAAAATCTTGTGGGAGCTAAAATGCCCGATGGCATTATATATGAAACGGATATTAAAGCCGCGGTTTCCGACTGTGACGTAGCGCTTTTCGTCGTTGCCTCGGAATACTTAAGAGGAACGGTTAAAGCGGCTGCTCCCTACTTAAAAAACGGAGCCGTTCTCGCCACGGCAACCAAGGGTATAGAAAAAGGTACGCTTTTCACTATGAGTGAAATTATTGAGGACGAAATTTCAAAATTAAGAAGCGAAAAATTTGACACGGTTGCCCTCTCCGGCCCCACTCACGCGGAAGAGGTTGCCAAAAATCTTCCCACGTCCATAGTTTCCGCATCAAAAAACGAAGCGGTTGCGCGAGAGCTTGCCGAAGCTGTATCAAACGACTATATGCGCGCTTACACCAACACGGATATTTTAGGCGTTGAAATTTCCGGCGCATTTAAAAACATCATTGCTCTTGCCGCAGGAATTACGCGCGGAATGGGATTCGGTGATAACGCGCTTGCAATGCTTATGACTCGCGGCATTGCGGAAATTACGAGAATAGGTCTCGCGCTCGGTTGCCACAGAAGAACATTTATGGGACTTGCCGGCATCGGTGACCTGATAGTCACCTGTACCTCACGCCACAGCCGAAACAACCGTTGCGGCGAGCTTATCGGAAAAGGACTTTCCTACGAGGAAGCCTCGCGCGAAATCGGAATGGTTGTCGAGGGCTATCACGCACTCGCGGCAGGCATTGCTCTTGCTGAAAAATACGAAGTTGAAATGCCGATAACCGAAGCCGTTTACGACGTTATAATGAAAGGCGCATCACCCCAAGAGGCTATGAAAAAGCTTATGGCCAGAGATTTAAAAAGCGAGCTTGGGTAAGTTGAAGATTGAAAATTTAGTGTAAAAGTTTAAGGGGGTTGCGTTTTCGCACCCCCTCATTTTTATTTGATTCCGACAAAATTCAATATCCGCATCTTACGCGTTTTCAAGTCCGAGGCCGCGAAGATCCGCAACGAAGCCGTTCTTTTCGGCATTGTAGAGCGACCAGATAACGCGAAGGCTCTGGATAGCCTTTTTGCCGTCCGTAATGGGAGTTTTGTCTTCAAGCACGCACTCGGTAAAGTGACGCATTTCGTACTGTGTTGATTTAGTTCTTTCAAAATCTCTTCTCCAAAGAACCTGATATTCCGCACTCTCAGTATCGGCGTTGGGCTGGTGGGAGTTTGATTTGTTGTAAAATTTTATCTCGCCGGGAACGTGGTCGTATTCGAGAAGTCCCTTTTCTGTCTGCACCTGAAAATCGTAACGCAATTTAGAGCCTCTTGCGCCCCAGGTTGCGCCGTGGTATCCAAGCGCGCCGTTCTTGAACTTCATAATAAGAGCGCTCGTTCCCTCTTCAAGCATCCAGGGCGTTCCGTTTCTCGTTCCAAGGTGAGAGCCGCTGATAGGCTCACCAAGAAACCAAAGAAGCACGTCAACGTAATGACAGCCGTGGCTGAAAAGCTGACCGCCGCCAACTCTTGCGGTATATGCCCACGAAACGTTTTCGGGATTATCAAGCCCTATACCAAGTCCTGTGAGCTGTTCTGTCCAAACAGACATCTGTATAATTTCGCCGTATTCACCCGAATCAAGAAGCTCCTTAAGCTTTACAACGCCCGGCCAGAATCTTACGGGATACGCGCACATAAGCTTAAGTCCGCGCGATTCGCAGGCATCGATAAGAACCTCGCACTCTCTTTCGGAATTGCAAAGAGGCTTTTCCATAAGAATATGCTTGCCGTGAGCTGCAAAATACATACCGCATTCAAAATGCAAGTCGTGCGGAAGCGCTATCATAACGGCATCAACGTCGTCAACCATATCCCTGTAATTCGTATAAACCTTGGGATTGCTTTCGAGAACCTCTCTTACCTTTTCCGCATTTTCGCGAATAACGTCACAAACGGCTGTGATTTCAAGGTTTTTAATTTCATTTGAGGCTTTTACGTGGCTTGCCATCATATTTCCGCAGCCTATAAGTCCGAGCCTTAATTTCTTCATTTCAAATCCCTTTCTTGACTTTCAAAAAAATATAGTGTAAAATTGTTTCGTACCTCAATTTTACCACCGAATAAAAGATATGTATTTAGTTAATCGGCACGAAAGTTTGCACAAAAGGAACAAATTTCAAAGAGAAAGGGCGTCTTATGCTTCCGTATATAAGCACGAAAATTCCCGAAACCATCTCGGTTAAAGGCATAATAACGGTTTTCAAGCGCAAGTTTTTCGCAACGGGCGGAATCTCCGAGGGCGAAGCGCACGACTTTCCCGAACTTCTTTACATAGAACGAGGCTCTCATAATATGTCCGTTGACGGAAAATGCTACGAATTGAAAGCAGGCGACGCAATAATTTACGCTCCGCGAGCATTTCATTTCAGCGAAAAATCCCCTGAGGCTGACGTTTTTATCGTTAGCTTTGAGCTTGAAGCAAAAGAAATTTCGCTTTACAACAAAGTCATAAACCTTGATTTTAAAGAGAGAGAGGCGCTCCGCGAAATCGTAGAGGAAGCACTTCCCTGCTTCACGCGCCGTCCTCGCGGTACGGGTTTTCACGGTATGACTCTTAACGATGGCGTTTCCGAATTTACACTTGAAAAAATCAAGAAAAAGCTTGAATTTTTTCTTCTCGCTTTGGCGGAAAAATGCAGTTCAAATAAGAAAAAAAGCTACGGCGATGATATAGAAAGGGTTAAGAAATTCTGCCTTGAAAATCTTGATAAATCCCTCTCGCTTTACGATATAGCCAAAGGCGCAAATATGAGCGTATCCAAACTTAAGCTCCTATTCCGCAATTTTGGCGGAGCGATAAGCTTTTTCAATGAAATGAAAATCGACAAGGCAAAGCAATTTATAGACAAGGGAGATTTGAATTTCACGGAAATTTCCAACGACTTAGGATTCGCCTCACTTCACTACTTCTCCCGCCTTTTCAAAAAGAAAACGGGACTTTCTCCCTCCGAATACGCAAAAAAAGAGTGAACTTCCGTTCACTCTTTTAATCTGTATACGGTTCTTCACTCTCTTTAAAATAGCACAAAGAAAAGGTGGGGCAAAAATACCCCACCTTAAAATATTCATTTCGTTTTCGGTCTTGCCAAAAGGTCGAAGCCGCGACAAAGAGATTTTGAGGAAAAATCGTCGTTCTCCGACCGAGAGGCATATATAAATATGTCGGAGGGAGGAAACGGCGAAGCAAATAAAATCTTAATCAAATTGGAGAAAAGCGGAGCTTTTCAACCTTAATAAAAATCAAACAAGCATATAGAAAAGGTAGAGGCTAAAATTAACCTCTACCTAAATTCATTTTATTTGCGTTTTTTACCAAAATATCACAGTCGCAAATTAATAGTTTTCTTTTCTAACTTCAAAATAGCTCTGAGGATGAGCACATACGGGGCAAGCGCCGGGAGCTTTCTTGCCGATTACAAGGTGTCCGCAGTTGCGGCACTCCCACATAGTTTCCTCAGCCTTTGCGAATACTTCCTGCATTTCTACGTTGGAAAGGAGCTTGCGATATCTTTCCTCGTGAGCCTTTTCGATAGCGGCTACTGCTCTGAACTGGAATGCAAGAGCGGTGAATCCCTCTTCCTCTGCTTCTTTAGCAAAGGTGTCGTACATATCGGTCCACTCGTAGTTTTCGCCCTCTGCTGCTGCAAGAAGGTTTCCTGCGGTGTCGCTAAGTCCGCCGAGAGCCTTGAACCAAAGCTTTGCGTGCTCTTTTTCGTTATTTGCGGTTTCTTCAAAGATAGCTGCTATCTGTTCATAGCCTTCCTTTTTCGCAACGGATGCGAAATAGGTGTATTTGTTTCTTGCCTGAGATTCGCCTGCGAAAGCAGTCATAAGATTCTGTTCTGTTTTAGTTCCCTTGAGATTCATAAGTTTTTCTCCTTAAATATTGTTTGTTTTATTTTTTAAGTTTTTTACATTGTTGTCTTGCAAGCCTTGCATAAGCCTTTTACCTTAAGCTCGTATTCAAGAAGCTCGCAATCAGAGCTTTCCGAAATCATTCTCTCAATATCGGGAAGCATAACGTCGAGTATTGCGCCGCAATTTTTGCAGAAAAGGTGACCGTGCGGACATATGTTTTTATCGTATCTGTCGGACACGCCCTCACCGCTTATTCTGCGTACAAGCCCCTCCTCTTCCATTCCGTGCAAATTGTTATATACCGTTGCGCGTGAAATCGTTGGCAGCTTTTCTTTCGCCATTTCAAAAATTTCTTCAGCAGTGCTGTGACGTTCACCCGAGCGTATGACTTCAAGAATTACAGCTCTTTGTCGCGTCATAATAACTCCTTTAGAACGATTTTAGTTTTTTTAGAATCATTCTAAAAATATTCTAACAGAAGAAATTCGTTTTGTCAATAGTTTTTTCTAAAAAAATCAAAAAAATTTTCAATAAAGGTTTTCGTAAATGCCGCCGGGAACGAATTCTCTTATAAGAGATGAGTCGGGCACGAGGTTTAAATCTATCGGAAAGACGGCCAAAAGCGCATCTCTTACCGTTTTTGCATAAGCGTCTTCCTGCGCCAAGTCTTCCGATATAAGATTCAGAACGAACGAGCGCATAGCGCCAAGCTCAAAAGCGTGAAAGGTGTTAAATGATACGTCGGCGTTATCTCTGTGGGGATAAAGATAGGTATCCTCTCCCAGCAAAACGTTTTTCCACATAGAAAGAGTTCTGCGAGCGTCAGCGCTTCTGTATATGCTATCCCTTACCATGCGTCTGACAAATCGTATTTTTCTTCCCGAAAGTATTCTTTCCTCGCCGTCGTTTATATTGGTTGAAACGCTTATAAATATTTTAAAAAGTCTTTCTTTCGGCAGAAGCGAAAAGACTCTTGGATTCAGCGCATGAAGCCCCTCGATTATAACGACGCCGTCGGGCATCGGGCTATGTTTTTTACCCGCCTTGCGTTTAGCCTGCTTAAAGTCGTATTTCGGGACGCAAAATTCCTCGCCGACCGCAACTTTCATAAGCATATCCTGAAGCATCGGTACGTCAAGCGCATCGAGCGACTCAAAATCACGCTCACCGCCGGGAAGCTTCGGATACAAAGGATCGTTTGGCTCTCTGTAAAAATCGTCAAGCGAGATTACCATTGATTCTCGCCCGGAGGACTTCAAGGCGTCGGATATGAGATTTGCGCTCGTGGTTTTACCTGAGCCCGAGGGCCCTGCGAGAAGAATAATTCTGATTTCGGAATCGTTCAAGATTTTTTCCGCAACGTCGGAAATTTTGGCGTGATAATTGTTTTCCGCCTCCGCAACAAGCTTTTCGGGCGCGGTTTCAGCCCTCTCGTTCAAGAGTTTCAAATTAAGCTCGGACATAGTTTCCCTCCGAATTATTATATATAAATATTAACATTTTTTCTTCTCTTTTTCAAGACGTAATTCCAAAGCTTGCGTAGAATTATTTTGGTTGAATTTGACAAATTAATACTTCAAAAAAATGCGGCAAAAATATTGACAAAATTTTCTCTGTGTAGTATAATGATTATACGCCCTGCAACTGACGGAACATAGATAACTATGGTGGAACAGGGTTCATTATAGCCGACCGTCTGGGCACCTATCGGTGCCTTTTTGTTTTGTTTAGGTAAAATATGGAAGTTTGTTATTTAAATGACAATTCGGGCACTTTTTTAGTAAAAGAAAGTTGGAGAAAAGCATGAACTATTGGAGAAATTTTAAAGAAGGCGCATGGACGTCGTGCATTGACGTTTCGGACTTCATAAAAAGGAATTACACGCCCTATCTTGGCGACGCTTCCTTCCTTGAGGGAACGACCGAGCGCACCGAGTGTGTAAAGGCTCGCCTTAACGAGCTTCTTATTGCGGAAATGAAAAAAGGCGGCGTTCTTGATATAGACACCGACACGGTTTCTTCCATTCTCTCTCACAAGCCCGGCTACGTAATAAAGGATAAGGACATAATTCTCGGTCTTCAAACCGACGAGCCCTTGAAAAGAGCTGTTAACCCCTTTGCAGGCTACAGAAATACTCTTCAGGCTTGCCGCGCTTACGGATATGAATTAAGCGAAGACATCAAGAAAAAATTTATATACAGAACCACGCATAACACGGGCGTTTTCAGAGCTTATACCGACACTATGAAAAAAGCTCGCCACGCAGGTATTCTTACCGGTCTTCCCGACGCTTATGCAAGAGGAAGAATTATCGGCGACTACCGCCGCATCCCTCTTTACGGAATGAACTACCTTATTGAGAAGCGCCAAGAGGATAAAAGAATGCTCGGCGAGCGTGATATGAGCGCTGAAAACATCCAGCTTATCGAAGAGGTTGAAAAGCAGCTCAGCTTTATGAAGGAGCTTATCGCTCTTGCCGAGGATTACGGCTGCGACATTAGCCGCCCCGCTGAAAATGCGAAAGAAGCTGTTCAGTGGCTCTATTTCGGTTACCTCGGCGCTCTTAAGGAGCAAAACGGCGCTGCAAACAGTATCGGAAGAATTTCTACATTTATAGATATATACATTGAAAGAGATCTCCGTGAAAAAACTCTTGACGAAATTTCAGCGCAAGAGCTTATTGACGACCTCGTCGTTAAAATGCGACTCGTGCGCCATTTGAGAACCCCCGAATACAACAATCTTTTTGCGGGAGATCCCGTTTGGGTTACCTGCTCGCTTGCGGGTATGTGCGAGGACGGCAGAACTTTGGTAACGAAAACCTGCTTCCGCTTCCTTAAAACGCTTTACAACCTCGGCCCGAGCGCAGAGCCTAACATTACGGTTCTTTGGGCAGAGGGACTTCCTCGCGGATTCAAGGAATTTTGCGCAAAGGTTTCTATTGACACCGACTCGATTCAGTACGAAAACGACGACGTTATGCGCCGTGATTTCGGCGACGATTATTCAATCGCTTGCTGTGTTTCCGCTATGAAAACGGGAAAACAGATGCAGTTCTTCGGCGCCAGATGCAATCTTGCCAAGGTTCTTCTTATGGCATTAAACGGCGGACGTGACGAAATTCACGGTGAAGAAATCGCTCCCTCCGGCAAAATTTACGACGAGAAGCCTCTTAACTACGAAGAAGTTATCGAAAGCTTTAAGTTCTACGCTTCATGGATGGCAAAGCTTTACGTCAGCACCATGAACGTTATTCACTTCATGCACGATAAATATGCGTACGAGCGCCTTATGATGTCGCTTCACGATATTGAGCCCGAGCGCCTTATGGCATTCGGAATAAGCGGACTTTCCGTTCTTACGGATAGCCTTTCCGCTATCAAATACGCAAGCGTTACCCCCGTAAAAGACGACAGAGGCCTCATCGTTGACTTCAAGTGCGAGGGTGATTTCCCCAAATACGGAAACGACGACGACAGAGTTGACTCTATCGCAAAATGGATAACCGAGTACTTCTACTCGGAGCTTTGCAAAACTAAAACTTACAGAAACGCAAAGCACACTCTCTCAATTCTCACAATCACCTCAAACGTAGTTTACGGTGAAAAAACCGGCGCAACCCCCGACGGAAGAAAGAAGGGCGAGCCTTTTGCTCCCGGCGCCAACCCCATGCACGGACGTGACTCGGAGGGCGCTTTGGCATCCCTTAACTCCGTTGCAAAGATTTGCTTCGATTGCTGTCAAGACGGTATTTCCAACACCTTCTCGATAACTCCCGATGCGCTCGGCCACGGTGAAGAGGACAGAATTTCAAATCTCGTCGGAGTTCTTGACGGTTATTTCTCACAGAAGGCTCACCATTTGAACGTAAACGTTCTTAACAGAGATAAGCTTATCGACGCTATGGAAAACCCCGAAAAATATCCCTCGCTCACGATTCGTGTAAGCGGATATGCGGTCAACTTCAACAAGCTCACGAAAGATAAGCAGCTTGAGGTTATAGCGAGAACGTTCCACGAGAAAATGTAAACTAAAGTTTATGAAAGCTTACGTACATTCCTACGAAAGTCTTGCAGGCGTAGACGGGGACGGCTTAAGATATGCGGTCTTTCTTTCCGGCTGTCCCTTACGCTGCGTTTTTTGTCACAATCCCGACACCTGGAAAACGAACGTCGGCAAAGAGATAAGCGCGGAAGATTTGGTCAAAAAAGTGACACGGTATAAGCCGTATTTTAAAAATGGCGGCGGTGTTACCTTTTCGGGCGGAGAACCGCTCTTGCAAGCGGAGTTCATTGCGGAGTGCGCGCCTCTCTTTGAAAAAGCGGGTATTTCATATATTATTGATACTTCAGGCGCTGTTCCGCTTACGGATTCCGTAAAGCGAGCGCTTCTCGGAGCAGAAGCCGTGCTTCTTGACATAAAGTTTCCGAGCAACGAAGAATATATTCGCTATACGGGCCTTGATTTTTCAAGAACACAAGCCGTTTTGAATTTCCTTGAAGAAAACGGAAAAAACGTTGTTATAAGAACGGTTATAATTCCGGAAATCAACGACACGAAAGAAAAAATCCTTGAGTATGCGGCGATTGTCTTCCCGTATACTTGCGTTAAAAAATACGAACTTCTCCCTTTTCACACTATGGGCTTTTTCAAATACGACGCCCTTGGTGAAGAAAACAGATTAAAAGATACCGAGCCGATGTCGCGCGAAAAATGCGACGAGCTTCAAAAAATTTTAAATGAAACTTTAAAGCTGTCTTAATCTACGGACAGCTTTGTTTATAGGTGAAAAATGATTTCTTTCGAAAAAACCTTAGAGCTTGAAAATCTTTCCGAAGAAGAGCTTGATTATTATTATGCAGCGACGGCCGCTATAGAAAGCAACCCCGAAGCTGATTACGAAATCAAGTACGCATTATCCGATTTTTGCCTTATCGCACGCATTTTCGATTATGGGCGCTATTCCTTTATCTATCCTCTTCCGCTTTCCGAAAGAGCAGACGAGAAAGCTGCGCTTCTTGCCGTTAACGAATACGCAATGCGTGAGGAAATCGAAAGAATAATAAGCGACGTCCCGAAAGAAAGCTTGCCAAACTTTTTCGACCTTTTCCGCCACCTTGATATTGACGCTATGGACAGAGACGGAGAAAGCTTTCGTGTGAAAATAAAAACCGAGTGCGAGCTCCTTGACGAAATCCCCGATTTCAATTTCGGAAAAATTTCTCTTGGCGCACCGACGGATAGCGACGCCGAAAATTATGCAAGACTTATTCGTGACGAAGAAACCAATAAATACTGGGGCTACGATTTCCGTGAAGATTTTTCGGAGAAGCTTGACGACTCGTTTTTCGTCGAAAACGCAAAAATGGAATTCATGCGCGGCGCGGCGATTACGCTTGCTGTAAAGGAAGACGAAACGTTTATCGGCGAAGTCACGTATTACGCCTTTGACGGAATGGGCGGCGCGGAAATCGCAATAAGACTTCTTCCCGAAGCAAGAGGACGCCATCTTGGCGATGCAAGTTTCGAGGCTTTGGTGGAATTTGCGCGCAATATAGGTCTTACACGTCTTACGGCTTTCGTTGACAAACGCAACGAGCGCTCCATCTCGTATATGAGTAAAAACATGAAAACGAGCATGGATGCCGACACCCGTGTTAAGTTTTCCTTGGATTTGTATTAAAAAGAGGCTGCTTCATTTAAGCAGAAACAACGAAAAGGACAGGGGTAATACCCTGTCCTTAATACTTTATAATTTGCAGAGAAAATCAAGGTCGAAACCTGCGGTTTTCTCCGTTTTTATTAAGTTTTCGCTCTATTATCAAGCAGAAATGCATTGATTTTACCGAATTCTTAATATTATTTTATATTATTCTGTATCATTTCTTTAATATCGGCATCAAGCTGCTTCAGTTCAAGCGCAAATTCCTTGGTGCTGACACGAAGCCCGCCGTTGCCGAGTATTATTCTTTGCTCTTCAAAATCCGAGCTTACAACTCGCACACGGTGGCGCTCTGCGAGCTTTTTCGTTTCCTTTTCTATATAAGAGTCAGCGGTTTCTCCCTCTTTCGTATATACGACGGTTACCTCTCCGTATTTTTCAACGCTACCCTCGCCGCCACGGCGCTTGTATGCGTCAAAGACTATTACCGCTTTGCATTTTCTGAATGCGGTGTAGTCGCACATGAGGCGCACGAGAACGTCTCTCGCCAGAGAAAAATCCTTTTCGCTTGATTTGCGAAGCTCGTCCCACGCAAAGATAAAGTTATATCCGTCTATAAAGATATATTCTTCGCCGAGAGCCTTAAGCTTCCTCGGTTTTTCTTTTTTCTCGGAATAATTTTCCGCTTTGTTTTCTTCTCTTTCGGAATAGCTTCTTTTCTTTATTTTGCCGTAAGTCGCCTCGAAAATTTTCGTAAGCTCACGGTCCTCGGCTTCAGTGCCTCGATAAACGTACGCCTTTGCTCTTTCGGGAACGTTATCCTCTTCCCTGATTTCGCCGTCCGACTTATCCTCGGTTTCAAGGTCAAGGTAATCTTCGACCTCATACCACGGAACAACGAATCCCGCGCCGTTTTTGCAGAACACGGAATTTGGCGTGTTTCTTTCGTCAAGCTCGGGGGCGTATGCGTATTTTGCTATAATTTCATCTGCATTGTGGCACGGCGCGTACTCGCCTACGGAAAGGCTTATCCTGCCCGCCCCTCTCGTGTAAGCTCGAAGCTCGTTGGCATACGAGCGCATAGTGGCAACGGGGCAGCTTCCCGTAAGAATCGCCACGTCCCCCGTAATTTCGGGGGCATCCGCCGAGCCGTGCATATTCTCAATATCCATCATAGCGCGACCAAGATTATCGAGCGGAAGCTCTATTTTAAAGTCGAAACACGGCTCAAGAAGCAAGCTTTCGGCTTTCATAAGGCCCTGCCTTACGGCTCTGTAGGTTGCCTGCCTGAAATCTCCGCCCTCGGTGTGCTTGTTGTGCGCTTTTCCGGCAACAACAGTTATCTTAACGTCGGAAAGCGGAGCGCCGATAAGCGAGCCCTTGTGGCGTGTTTCTTCAATATGCGTCATTATAAGCCTTTGCCAATTTCGTGACAAAAGGTCTGAATTACATTCGCTTGCCGCAATAATTCCCGTGCCGCGCGGCATCGGCTCTATTTTAAGATGAACCTCGGCGTAATGCCTCAGCGGCTCGAAATGCCCGTAGCCAAATACCTCTTGGTTTACGGTTTCTTTATAAAGAATTTCGCCCTCTCCAAACGAAACGTCAAGCGAAAATCTATCCTTAATTACACGGCGCAAAACCTCGATTTGAATATCGCCCATAAGGCGCACTCGAATTTCCTTAGTCCTTTCTCTGTAAGAAAGAGAGAGGCTGGGATCTTCCTCGGAAAGCGCGAGAAGCTTCGTGTAAGCCTCGTAAACCGACACCCCCTCGGGAAGTATCATTTCATAATCCAAAACAGGCGTTAAGACGGGAGTTTCGGAAACGTCAATTCCCAGCCCCTCGCCAACGTAGGTTTTCGTAAGTCCCAAAACTGCGGCAACCGTGCCTGCCGAAATTTCCTTTTTCGGCTTATATTTATCCGCCGAGTAAATACGAATTTCCTCGACCTTTTCTTCAACCGTGTTGCCGTCCTTATCGCTGTATTTTATAAGGTCCTTGTTTCTTAAAGCGCCGCCCGTAAGCTTAAGATAGGTAAGTCTTCTGCCAAGCTCGTCCCTCGCTATCTTATAAACCTTTGCGCCGAAAAGCCTTTCGGGATAAAGCTTCTCCTTGGTGAATACGTCAAAATCGGAAAGAAACTCCGTGATTCCTTGCATTTTAAGCGCAGAGCCGAAATAGCACGGAAAAATGCTGCGCTCCGCTATGGCAGACTTTATGGACTCCCTTGAAAGCGAGCCTGACTCAAAAAATTCTTCCATAAGCTCTTCCGACACGGCAGCGGCATTTTCTTCTCTCGCTTCAACGTGAGAAAAATCCACGAGCGACGGCGATAAAGCCTCTCGGAGATTTGCCACAAGCTCACGGCGCGTGTGTATCGCTATATCCGTTTTGTTAACGAAAATAAACGTCGGCACGCCTCTTGACTCAAGAAGCTGCCAAAGAGTCTTAGTGTGCGCCGTTGCGCCCTCGGCGGCGCTGATTACGAGTATTGCGTAATCAATTACCGAAAGGGCCCTTTCCGCTTCGCAGGAAAAATCTATATGGCCGGGCGTATCTATAAGGGTTATTTCCGAATCTCCAAAAGAAAACTCCGCCTGCTTTGAGAAAATCGTAATTCCTCGCTCTCGCTCAAGAGAAAAGGTGTCAAGATGCGCATCTCGCTTGTCAACTCTGCCGAGCCTGTCTATAGCTCCCGAGGAAAAAAGGAGCGCCTCTGAAAGCGTGGTTTTTCCGGCGTCAACGTGCGCAAGTATTCCCGCAACTATTCGTTTCATAAGCTTCTCCTCTCTTTTATTTGAATTTAATGAAATCAAAGGTAGAGGCGCCGAGCTAACCGCACCCCTACCGCTTTTATTTTGAAAGCTTTAAAAAGCTATCCCGTGTTAAATTATCTTTCGATTATATGTAAAGTTGGGTTTACAATCTGGTCGCAAGCCTTTACGCTTGTTTGCCTTAACGCCATGAGCCTTGTGCCGATATTTTCTATAATGTTCCTCGGCGGCAAGGGAAGCGTTTTGAATTCCTTTGCGTTTATCTGCTTTGATTTTGACACTATGGATAGG